>JASBTH010000354.1 GCA_030148525.1 Saprospiraceae bacterium
GAACCTCACTGCAGCCTTTTTTCGCCCCGTAGCCATGCTACGAAGCTCAAAAAAGGCTTTGTGAGAACCAAATTCTAGACATTTTCGCCATCAAAAACAAATCCCAAACACGCTCTTAGACCTGAATACCCTGGATTACCCGGAGCAGGGGCAGGTGGTGGTGTTTTTGCAGGATGCGGAGACGTGGCATGTACTTGGGGTGGCTAGTTTGGTGTTGGGTGGATTATGATGTGGTTTTATTTTCCAATGGCAGATGGAGGAATGATTTTGGTTCATGGACCCACGGCTGGGATTAGATGTAAATCTGAATACAGTACTATAGGGGATGTGATAGTAGTCTTAGCGGAAGAACAACTATGTAAAGAAAACCTACTTTTTTTGCATAAAACAAAAACGTGTAAAGAAAATCGGTTTTTCTTTACATATATTGCAGACATGTAAAAAAACTTTGTATATCGTGGCCTATAAACCCACTTACGAGTTGCCTTTCTTGCCATTAAGAGCAGAGGTTGAAACAAAAAAGGTGCTCTTGGCATTAATTTCAGCCCATCGGTATTTGGCGGAATTAAAAGGAACAGTAAGAACCATACCCAATGAGAGTATCCTTATTAACACATTAACCCTGCAAGAAGCTAAGGATAGTTCTGCCGTAGAAAACATAATCACGACACAGGACGAACTATTTAAAGCTGAACTATTTATTGACCAAAAGCCTAGTCTGGCGACGAAGGAGGTACAACGGTATGCCATCGCCCTCCGAAAAGGGTTTGAGGTAGTTCGAAAAAACCAGCTCATTACGCTTCCACACATTCTTGATATTCAGGCGGAACTAGAAGATAATAATGCTGGATTGCGCCAGACGCCGGGAACTACATTGAAAAATGAGCGAACAGGTAAAGTCGTATACGTGCCTCCACAGCATCCTGATGTCATTATGGAGTATATGAGTAATCTCGTGAATTTTATTAATAATGACGAGATAAGCGATCTTGATCCATTGACAAAAATGGCGATCATTCATCACCAATTTGAAAGTATTCACCCCTTTTATGATGGAAATGGTCGTACGGGAAGAATTATTAATATTCTCTATTTAGTAGCAAGGGAATTATTAGACCTCCCGATATTGTACCTAAGTCGATACATCATCCGCAAAAAACATGCTTATTACCAACGTTTACAAGCAGTTCGTGATGAAGGAGACTGGGAGAACTGGATCCTTTATATGCTTGATGGTATAAAAGAAACAGCACAAGAAAGTATTGAACTCATTGGTAGGATCAAGCAACTAATGCAAATCATGAAACATCAAATGCGCAGAGAATTACCGAAAGTATATAGTCAGGACTTACTAAATAATCTTTTTCGTCACCCTTACACCAAAATTGACTTTGTGATGAATGACTTAAGGGTGTCTCGGCCAACCGCAACTAACTACTTAAATCTCCTTGTTGAAAATAGATTTTTGAGTCTCCATAAGTTGGGACGAAGTAACTATTACGTGAATGAAAAGTTGATTGATCTATTGTTTAATGCCCACAACTAATCACATTCAAGACTGATGCTCCCAAAAAAGGTGAATAAGACTTAGTACTCTGTAACCTAAGTAACTTTGACTTATGGCTTTGCCTTTCGTGTAGCATTGAGGTTTACCACAACCCCAACCTGATTTTTTCGTATGTTCCCTCTTAAAAGGTTCTGGCTTGCGAAGCATTCGATTTTTGGTTTCGGTGATCTGTTGTTGGCTGCTGGCTGGCCCGGTGCGGGGGCAGTCATGGACCAATCGGCCACCCTTATATCCTTCTTACCAAAATGATTTTGTCAAGGAAGGAGCCTCCTATGCAGAGCAATGCTTCGATGATGTTTTCCGGGATCAGCGCGGACGGGTATGGCTGAACGTCTGCGGGGTGGAGCGCATCATCAATTCGCTGGGGTTATACGTTTTTGACGGATACAACTATCAATCGGTCGAGCCCTTTTTACCGGACGGAAAACCAATGGCCTTCCCGTCCATTCTGGGGGTGCAGGAGCAGGGAGATCTGGTCGTGGTGGGTTTTGCTAATGAGCAATTGCAGCTCGTGCTATTGGATCCGGAAACCCAGGATATTGTGCCCCTTGATGTACCCGATGTAATGATCCGTCCTGCAGGCCTGTCAGGCTATTTTTTCCGTAAGGGGGAGACCTTTCTGATGACAAACCAGGGAGCAGAGGTACGTCTCTTCGAGTTGCATGGTGACCAAATACGAGAGGTGTGGACCGGCCAGTACTCCGATGCCGAATGGATTGAACGAAGCGATCACCCGCTACTGGCAACAAATGACCATTACTGGCTGATGAGTAGTTCGCTGCCGTTGCTGCGGGTGGATCGGAACACCAAAGACCTGCGCTCCTATACCGTTTCCGATTTTGAGCTACCTGCTGATTTTCAAATGGCCGCTGATGCACAGATGGGTCGGGTCCCCAAAATAGTGGCAGGTCCGGAAGGGGCTATCTACTGTTATTTCCCAGGTGAACGTTCATCCCATTTCTTAAAATACGAGCCGGAGTCGGACCGCTTTGTTAATCTGCGGGGTACCTTCCCGGATTCATGGGAACCCACCAATCTCTTTATCGACCACCAAGGTGCTCTTTGTTTTCTGTTCCAAACTCCTGACCGCGTCTATAAAAGCATTCTCCACACCACTGAGCATGAGATCCTGGATTACAGCCCCGTCCTGAAAAGCCTGACCGGCGACCTGGCTTTGTATGCCGAAGATTTTACCAGGGAGGTGATGGTGACCGAAAACGGACGCCTGAAAAACATCGGCATTCAGGCCCGGGGTGCCATTTCCAATGCCCTTCCGGGAAAATGGATTAGTTCCATACACGAAATGGGTAATGATTCCTTCCTGGTTAATGTGATTTACGAAGGGTGGTTCGTTTGGGATAAGCCATCAAATGAATACAGCCGGTTTCAAAAGCCCCTTTGCGGCCTGACGGAGACGCCCTTCGCCGATGTGATGTGCCAACAAATGATCGGTGACGACGAGGGCAACATCTGGATGATCCTGAGGCAAAACCTGGTCCGGTATAACCCGGCTAAGAATGTGTGTGAAACCTTTACCTTACCCAGACACGGACAATTATTTGCACCGCTTAACGATGGGCTATTTATCATTCAGGACCAGCGGACACACCTGTATCTTTACGATAGTAAGACACAATCGGTCCTCGATCCGGGGGCCTTTTTTCCCGAAAAGGTAGATGATTACGTTCGTGATCTTTTTGTGGACTCACGGGGTTGGATTTGGGTACTGACCAATGCGGGCCTCTGGAAAATTGACCTGGAGAACGAAACCAGTGTGACGTACGGTTTACTGGATGGCTTTTCCGACCAGCGATTTACCGCTATCTACGAGGATACTCAAAACCGGATTTGGGTGGGTACTTATACGAGCGGGTTATACATTCTGAATCCCCTTACCGATGAACTGAAGAATATCCGAGCTGAAGACGGACTGTCGAGCGATGCCGTGATGAGTCTGATCGGCAATCAACAGGGTATGGTCTGGGCCGGTACGGAATACGGTATTAGTTTGTTGACGGAAGAAGGAGAGATCGTCACCAGCATATACGAAGAAGACGGACTGAGCTACGAAGTATTTGAACGTTTTGATCCCTTCCGGGATTCGAAGGGGACCCTCTATTTTGGTAGCAGGAATGGCATCAACGTCATAGAGCCGGACGTTTTTACCGAAAATACCCGTAAAGAATCGGAGCTTCACATTTTTCTGTCGGAGTTGCGATACTTCGATCGCGAGCAAGGTGAGGAAAAACAGATTCTTACGGGGTTTAATAATCTGCCTACCCTGCACCTGCCTCCCCAACAACCATTTCTGCACGCCCGGTTTGGGCTTTCCAATTTGGTAGAGCCACAAAAGAACCGGTATACCTATCGCCTGAACGGGTTTTCGGATGAATGGATCCCGCTGGGCCAAACGCCTGAGCTGCATATCGACCGACTGCCCCCCGGCCGCTATACCATCAATATCAGGGGATCCGATTTTAGAAATAATGAATCGGTGGAAATGATCTCCATTCCGGTGGTCGTGCACGAGTTTTTCTTTAAACAACCCTGGTTTTACGGATTAGTTGCCTTACCATTTGTGATCTTCGGACTGATCTGGGCACGCAACAAACAACTGGAAAACCGACGCCTGGAAGCAGAAGTAGCCCGGCGCACGGAAGAGATCAGGGCCGACCGCGACCTGATCGAAGCTCAGGCCCAGGAATTACAGCAACTGGACGATATGAAGTCGCGCTTCTTCAGCAATATATCCCACGAGTTACGTACGCCGGTAACCCTGATCTCGGCACCCATCGAGGATTTTATCCAGCGATCAGCCAAACAACTCACCCGGGAATCCCTTGACCGGCTGAACCTGGTACTGCGCAATGCCCATAAATTAAAACGCCTGGTGGAGGAGATCCTGGAGCTGTCACGAGTCGATGACCAGCGGGTAAAATTACGCGAGGAGGCTATCTCCCCTACTCGCTTTTGCCGGCAGCTATTCGATATCTACCGCAGTGGTGCCAGTATGAAGTCGATCAATTACGTCTTCGAGTCGTCGGTTCCGGATAATGCCCGGTACTGGGTCGATCCCAACCGACTGGAAAAGATCGTCAACAACCTCCTGAGCAATGCCCTGAAGTTTACGTCCCGGCAGGGTATGGTTAAAGTACAATTGACCCGGGAAAAGGATCAGTTGCACCTTTCTGTCCAGGACACCGGCCGGGGTATCCCCGAGGAAGACCTGCCCCACATTTTTGACCGGTATTTCCAGTCCGGTCGCCAGGAGCTGGCCAGTGAAGGGGGCACGGGTATCGGCTTGTCCCTCGCCAGCGAACTGGCCCGGCTTATGCAGGGCACACTGACGGTGGATAGTCAATGGGGAAAGGGCAGTACCTTTCATCTGCGTTTACCCGCCCGAAGGGCATCTGAGGACGATGCAACGGCCAACCGAAAAAATACCGAAGAGGTCACCCCGGCAATCATTCTGCCAGACCAGGAAGCGACAACATCCTCCGGGGCCGATACCCACCCACGCATTCTGCTGGTAGAGGACAATCCGGATATGCAG
>JASBTH010000356.1 GCA_030148525.1 Saprospiraceae bacterium
AGAAGCTATCTCAACAATACCCTTTGGTCTGCAAATGCATCTTTTGACCCTGAAATGCGTTGTAAAAAAACTCACGTAGCAAAGGCTATGCTCGTTTTTTACGCCTTTTTCAGTGCCAAAATCTAGCATTTTCGCTATCAAAAGCATTGTTGAGATAGCTTCCAAAAAATCAAGACCAAATAAGGCTAGCCTAAAAAGGGTGGTTGCTTCCCGCTCGCTTACCAAGCCATTCGCGAGCTTTCATCTGATTGCGTTGCAGTGCCCGTATCCAGTGTGTTAGGCTTGGCTTTTCCTGTTGCTCGAGGCTCATTCGTGGTAAGCTCTGCTTTCTCTTTTTATGGTGCAGATTTAGTAACCTGTAGGTTTCACTCTCAGGCAGCCTCCCGCGCCCCCCTTTTCTAGAGCCTGTTGGAGATTTGTTTTTGGTGGCGAAAATGTCTAGAATTTGGTTCTCACAAAGCCATTTTTGAGCTTCGTAGCAGAGCTACGGGGCGAAAAAAGGCTGCAGTGAGGTTCAAATAATAGACATTTGCAGTCCAAAGGATAAATCCCCAACACGCTCTGTACGGCTACCCTTAAATGGTCGGAGTAATTAATGATCTTTGCTTAAAAATATTATTTCATCCATCAAAGGATGAAACATCTCGATTTGGCAATCGGGCGGCGGGTACTTGATCTGCCATATCCTCATCGGTATCTTCCCATGCACCGAAAAGGTTACGCCAATCTTCGTGGGGGGTTTCTGCCGCATAATCGGAGGCCACGCTTTCTGACAACAACGCGATCAGTTTAAGCTTCAGGCTGGCAGGCAAATGGCGAAGCAGGCTTTCCAAGGAAATGCTTGTATGGATGTTCCAAAGACAAAACGGGGAGTAGAAGAGGTGTAGGTAAAAGCGCAGAACCAGCTTTCGCCAAAAAAAAGATGAAGCCAGAGAAGACAGGCCAAATACTTCTGACCTCCGATCTCTGACTTCATACTTCAAATTGGTGATTCCGCTGGGGGTCGAACCCAGGACCCCTTGATTAAAAGTCAAGTGCTCTACCAACTGAGCTACGGAATCTTTGGGAGATCAGAGTTTTGAAGTAGCCTCCAATGAGTTCTGATCTTCTGTAATTGATGCCCCTTTTTCAAAAGGCGTTGCAAATATAAAGGCAATTTCCTTAAATCCAAAAAGGTTTTCCCTATTATTTTTTATCGTGTCAATTACACTAGGACAAACTGCGAATAACACCAAAACGTTCAACGCTGACCGGAAAATTCCCCGGTGATTTACCGTACGCTGACAAAAGGCGGACTGGCACGCTCTACAGCCTCCCAAAAGTGATCGGGTTGCTGATAGTCCCGGATGATCGAACGGGTCCCAAAGCGCTCGAGAACATCGTAATCGCCGCGGTGGCGCACACCCACAAAATCCAGGCCCATCCGGCTGGTGGTCTGAGCATCCCATTCAGCATCGCCGATGTACACCACGCGATCAAAGGAATGCCCCGCCCGAACGGTGGCCGTGTCAATGGCCGCCTGCAGAATATCGTCCCTGGTTTCCCGCAGGTCACCACCACTGATGATGAGTTCAGAAGGATCAATGCCTACATGCGTGAGTTTTATTTGGGCCGGCGCACACCAGCCGCCGGTAGCAATCGCAACGTCATACTCCGGATGCTCCTCCAGCTTTCGCCAAAAAGCGCCCGCGCCGGGGACCTCCCGAAAGGCATTCGGCTCCCGCCGCCTCTCTTCCCGTAGCATCGACATATATAAGGTCCTGAAATCTTCTTCTTCTTCCCGTGTGTAGGTACGGCCAAAGTGCTGTTCAATACAGGATCCAAAGATGATGTGATCCGTCACGTGTGAAAATTGCCGCCAGTCAAGGGTCGGAAATGCCCGCTCGTATTTTTCTTCGTACGCTTTCGCAAAACACTGGCTGTCACGCCTGTCGGAATACACCAGGGTGCCATCGACATCGAACAGTAACAAGGTTTTTTGTGGCATGATCGTATCGTTTTTATTCTTCTTCCTCGGCATCGAAATCAAAGGTCAGCTGTACCCCCTCCCAGGGTTGTTCGCGCTGCAAATTGGACACTGAAACACCAAGTAAGCGCACCCGTTCAAATTCTTCCTGGTTTTCCCGTAGCAAATCCATCGCTGTATTAAACAATCGCTGATAAGAACGTACTTCCTGCCCATAGGTTCGGCTGCGGGTTAAAATGACGAAATCGGCCGTCTTGACCTTGAGGGTTACCGTCCGCCCGTAGTTATCGGATCGCTTCATGTGGTCGTGTACCACCCGGGCGATGTAGGCCAGCTTCTCCTGCATCTCAGGCAACCGGGTGAGGTCGTCGCGAAAGGTGCGTTCGGCACCGATGGATTTGCGGATGCGGTTGGGATTCACTGGCCGATCGTCGAGGGCACGTACGATCCGAAAATAGTGCCTGCCCGCTTTCCCAAACCGCCGGACCAGTTCGATTTCGGTATACTTCTTGAGATCCTTCCCGGTGAAGATACCCATCCGGTTCATCTTATCGGCCGTAACGCGTCCGATACCGTGAAACTTCTTGATCGGGAGCTGATCGATAAAGTCGGAGGCCTCCTCCGGCAGGATGACCTTCATCCCATCCGGCTTATTGATATCCGATGCCGTTTTCGCCAGGAACTTATTGAACGACACCCCGGCCGAGGCCGTCAGTTGGGTTTCTTCCCGGATGCGCTCCCGGATCTGATGGGCCACCAGCATAGCTGATTTATACCCTTTCTTATTTTCCGTTACATCGAGGTAGGCCTCGTCCAGCGACAAGGGTTCTACTAAATCCGTATATTCATAGAAAATTGCCCTAATCTGCTGGGACACTTGACGGTACACATCGAAACGGGACTTAACAAAGACCAGTGCCGGGCACAGACGCTTAGCCGTCACGCTCGGCATAGCCGAACCCACCCCGTAAACCCTTGCTTCATAACTCGCGGAGGCTACTACACCACGTAGTGAGCTACCTCCTACTGCCACCGGTTTGCCGCGCAATTCCGGAAAATCGCGTTGCTCTACCGATGCGTAAAAGGCATCCATGTCGATATGTATAATCTTACGCAGGGATGTTAATTATTAAGAACAAAAACTCAAGAATCATCTTATATAAATCTGTATCTCAGTTTTTTACGTAAATAACCCCAATAGGATCCAGGAACAATTGCCATAAACCGTACTTTTTTTAAATCCCTGGATGGTACATTTTTGTACTGTACCGAACTATCCTAATAAACCAAAGAGACCATGGAAAACGCACCAAACAAAGCTATTGACTTTCTCGGACAACTTCCTTTGTTTGACACGCTCACGGCTGAAGAATTGCAGGAAGTGTCCAATCATTTACGCAAGCGGTCGTACAAGCGGGGAGATCACATCTTCCGGGTGGGGCACGCATCTGATGTGGTCTTCTTCTTAACCCGGGGAGTGGTCAAGATATGCTCTGAATCCAGTGACGGACGCGAGATTATCAAACAGGTACTTCATCCCTATGCTATGTTCGGGGAGCTCTGCCTGGTAGGGGAAGAAAAACGCAAAGACGATGCTGTTTGCATGGATGGTGACGTAGTGCTGTACGAGATATCCCGTACCGACTTCCAGCAATTGATGTTTCGCCACCAGCGCATCTCGGAACGATTCCTGCGCTGGATAGGTACTCGCTTACAGCGAACGGAATCACGGCTGGAGTCTATGATTTTTAAAGATGCGCGTGCGCGCATCATTGATTTCCTGCGCGAAGCGGCCCGTCGCCAGGGTAAGCGCATCGGTTACGAAATGTTGATCAAGCACTGCCTGACCCAACAAGATATTGCCAACCTCACCGGC
>JASBTH010000363.1 GCA_030148525.1 Saprospiraceae bacterium
GCACCAACTACTTTCGTCCCGTAGGTGACTACAAAATTCTGAAGTTGGTCCATAAACTGACTTACATCAAATTCCATCTGTGTTTCGTTTTTTATGCTGTTTGATTGGTGTGTTCTTATATACGCAATAGCAGGCTAACTCGATTGTTCACTGTTTCAACTCAATCCGTGACGACACGATACCTTCTCCGCCCGCCGCAGCCCGCTCTGCCCGCTGAAGCCTTGGCGAAAGCGGGAAAGGATGTGGGAGGGAAACCTCAAACCAGCATTTAGATACCAGAAATCTAATTCTTCTGTATAGCCTCTCATATCTGGTAGTCTTAATACTTGAAAGTATCAGGTACAGAGTAACAGGGTTAAGACCGCTACCTTCTACTTCTCCAAATGGACGTCCACCTGCGGGAATGGAATACTAACGCCGGCTTTGTCAAATTCTTTCTTCACATGCTCGTGCATGTAGAAGTAGGTGGCCCAGTAATCATCGCTGTTCACCCAGGGGCGCACAAGGAAGTTGACCGAGCTGTCGCCCAGTTCTGAAACCTTAATGAGCGTCTCAGGTTCATTCAGTACATGCGGACAACTCTCAGCTACTGCCGCAATCACCGATCGGGCCTTATCGATATCGTCACCGTAGCCGATCCCGAAGGTCATATCCACGCCCATGATTCCCTGCCCGCTGATGTTGGTGATCACATTACTGGTCACGACCGAATTGGGGATAATGATCTTGCGGTTATCGAGGGTCAGCAGGATGGTGTTGAAGATCTGAATCCCTTGCACGCGGCCCTTTTCGCCACCGCCCAGCTCTACCAGGTCACCCACTTTATAGGGCTTGAAGATGAGCAACAGCACGCCGCTGGCAAAGTGGCCAAGGGTTCCCTGCAGGGCCAGACCAATGGCAAAGGTCAGGGCACCGAGAATAGCTACAAAAGAGGTAGTCTCAATGCCAAACATAGACGCGGCACTCAGCAGCAACAGTATCTTCAGGCCGATACTAATCAGGGAGTTCAGAAAGGGACGTATCGTTTTGTCGATATTCCGCTTTTCCATAGCATTTTTGGCAAACCGCGATAAGCGGTTGATCAGCCAAAAACCAATGATCAGCACTAGTATGGCCATCAGGATGCGAGGTGCACTTTCAATAGCCAGGTCATAGATCTTGCGCAGATTTTGTTCCATCTGTTCCATAGTCGTATAGGTATTTTAGGTTTATGTTAAGACCCGGCTTTCGCCAAAAAGTCACAAGATTTAGAAGCAACTCCTTTTAGTTCGATGAAAATCAGAGTTTTCGGGGCGAAGGTTGAGGTTCAGATTGAGGTTCAGGGTCAGGATACATGAACCGTGAATCATAAGCCAAACTTTTTTGCTGGTAGAAAACCTGAATATACCTTACTTTAAAAGATAATGCCTTTTCGCCATATCACCCAACCGATACCCAGATTTAGAATGTTGAGAAAGAATCCCTCAACCTGAACCTAAACCTCAATCTCACCCTTATTATCTTGAAATCGGGTTTTCTATTCGACCCAACTCCGGATATATTTGTATTGGAATATTGATATTTTATTCTCGATTTTCCCGAGCCTTGGACCCCGAACCTTGGACCTTGGTCCAGTCAAAATCCCCTACACGCGTGGACGAACCAAAAAAGAAAAAGTGGATCAGCCGGGACGATGCCCTCGTCAAGCTCCAGTGGTACTGCGTCTACCAGGATCGCTGCCACCAGGAGGTGCGGGAAAAAGGCCGTGACCTCGGCATCTACGGGCACGACCTGGAGGAGATCATCACCGACCTCATCTCCGAGAACTTCCTCAACGAAGAACGCTTCGCCCGCTCCTACGCCCGCGGCAAGTTCCGTATAAAAAAATGGGGACGTGACCGCATTCGCCGCGAACTGCGCCAACGCAACATCTCCGATTACTGCATCCGCAAAGCCATGGAAGAGATCGACGCCCTCGATACCTACCACGATACCCTCCTCGAACTCATCCGCAAAAAAGCCGATCGCACCCGCGAAACCAACCTCTTCAAAAAACGCGCGAAAGTTGCTCAGTACGCCATCCGCAAAGGGTACGAGAAAGATCTGGTGTGGGAGGTAGTAAAATCAGAAATCTGAGGTTAGAGATCAGAAGTAAATCGGAGAGCGGAGAGCGGAGAGCGGAAGTCGGGAATTTGAATAATTCTGTGAAAACATATAAATATATAAGGCTGCCGCTTTAGCGGTAGCAATAATAGGACTACCCCACCCAAACCACTTTAGTGGTATTCGGATTACTCAACACCAATAGTTTGGGCAGAAAAAATCAATTAAACCGCCGACCAATGCCACTTTTCGACAAATACTCTTGCAGAATCTGCTCCAGGGGAAGTGGTATATCGGCATCCGGTTTACGCAGAGGAATGGGAATGGTGGGCAGGGCCTCGCCCCGGGCGGTCGCCCATATGCTGGCAACGGTACTTGTTACACGTTGCACCGAAACTATGTAATCAGCGGCATCGACGCGCTCATCACGCCAACGGCCCTTGCCCCGTGTAAGCAAATCAATCTCCACCAGATGTACTTGTTGAGCGGTCAGTTGTTCCTGCTTCCGACGGAAATCTTCGTACCCATCGCCGGTTTTATTGACCGGAGAAAGAATCTCAATAGTAGTAATTAATTCATCATCATCGTCGCGGATAGCTAAATACCGTTGCGGCTGACTTGGAATATCGACCATAAAGGAGGGAGGCTGCGCAATTACGGTATCCGAATAGGGTGGATCGGGAGATTCGACCCGATCGATCCTGGCATCCGGCCGGTACTGTTTGGATTTTCCCGAGGGTCCGGTCATGGATAGGCCCCGTTCCACCGAAATAGTATAGCGCTCAGGAAGGCGGGGCGCTATCCAGTATCGAATATCTACACATAGCGATGCATGCAAATCAGGGAAAAACCTGGGTTCCTCAAGCATGGGATGCATGCCGATTTGTGGTTCTTTTGCGTTTGCCATAACCATCAAATTAGTGGAATAACGACAGCTTGTCAAGGGGATGATTAGTATACCGACAACCAAGCCAAGACTTGGCATGGAATACCTAATACTTGGTACTATCAGCTGCCAACATTAGGGATTTTAGCTATCAGGTCTTGTTTGTATTAGGTCTAAATAAACATAGTGCGTATTTTTAGGAATGATCGAAAAAGAAGGGCTCCCTAAGGCCCACCGTTTTACCAAAAGATCAGCCTGAAAGACCAATGTTTATTTCACTTAGTACGAATTCAATGCGCCCGTTCATCACCACTTTCCTGATATCCTTTTTGTGCGTTACCATCACCGCGCAGCAAAACAACGAACTACTGGACCGTGCTTTCTGGCGCACCAGCCCCGGTGTTGAAGATCTAAAAGTAAAAATAGCGGGGGGCAATGACCCCCTGGCCATGACTTCCGCTGCCTTCGATCCCACCGTTTATGCCCTGCTGGAAAAAGCCCCCTTCGAAACGATTAAGTATCTCATCGACTTGCAGGGGGATGCAGCCACCAAGTTGACCCACGACGGACGCAGCTACCTGATGTGGGCCGCTTACGCCGGACAAAAACAAGCCACCCAATACCTCATTGATCTTGGCTCCGACATAACACTGGTCGACGACCACGGCTACGCAGTCATACCCTTCTGCGCTACCACCGGCATGGAAAACCAGGAAGTCTACGATTTACTAATTAAAAACGGTGCGGATGTAAAAGCCACCAACCGCAGCGGTGCCAATGCGCTGCTGCTCATCGCCAAACACCTGGGCGATGACCTGAGTATGATCGACTACTTCGAATCCAAAGGCCTGGAGTTGGCGTCCACCGATAGCGAAGGCAATGGCCTGTTCAACTACGCGGCTATCATGGGAAATATTCCCCTGATGAAAAAAGCGATCGAATGGGGCCTGCCCTACAAAGAGGAAAACACAGCCGGAGGCAATGCCATGATCTTTGCCAGTCAGGGCTATCGGGGCTCGGTAAACGGACTGGAAGTATACCAGTTCCTGGCGGATAAAGGGGTAGCAGCTGATGTGGTTACCAATTCCGGACAAACACCACTGCACAGCATCGCCTTCCGGGTAACAGATCCGGCAGTATATGCATTTTTCAACGAGCGGGGCGTCGATATCAATCAGGCCGATACGGAAGGGAATACCATGTTGCTCAACGCCATTCGCGGTGGCAACGAAGCCATCGCCCTCACCTACCTGACGCAAGTAGACGACCTCAAACACCAGAACAAACAGGGGCATTCCGCCCTCACCTACGCCGTACGATCCAACCTGCCGAAAGTAGTCAGCGCCCTGATCAACGAAGACGTTCCGGTGGACATGGTGGATGAAGACGGTAATACACTCGCCGGACATTTATTCCAAACGTATTCCGCAGGCCGTCAAGATCAATTTGAGGAGATCCTGGCCCTGCTCATAGCGGAGGACCTCAATATGCAAGCCACTCAGCAAGGAGGCGACAACCTGCTGCACATCGCCGTCGATAAACAAAGTCCCTACCTCATTGAGCTGGCGCTCGCGCAGGGGGTGGATATCAATGCCAAAAATGATAACGGCCTGGCCCCCCTGCACTACGCAGCCATGAAAGCAAAAGATGCCAGCTTGCTGAATCATCTGATCGAAAAAGGCGCCGATACCAGCATCAAGACCGACTTCGATGAATCGGTCTACGACCTGGCCGCCGAAAACGAATTATTGAAAAAATCCGGATTCAACCCTGACAACCTGAAAAAATAAACACATGTCAATCTATAAGTGGTCCGCATTTATCGGTCTGTTCATCCTGGCCGCTTCCTTTACCCTGGTGCCCAATGGCAAGCAGATGAAATGCCTGGTACAATTGGTGAACTACGAAGGGGAGGGCGCCTACATCATTGTCTCGGTCGTCGACAAAGACAACAACTATCTCACCACCCTTCGCGTACTGGGTGACGATCCCGAATGGTACCACGAAATCACCTCCTGGTGGGATTACTACGGCAAAAAACGCTACGACCTCGATGGCATCACCGGAGCCACCATCGCCGGCGGTGAACGATCCGTCTTCCAGCTCTCGGTCGATGAGCAATACCTGAAGGAGGGTAATAAGCTGCGCTTCGAAACCTCCGTTGAAGAAAAAGAGTACCACGAGGCCGATGTGGAGATTCCACTAAAGCCCGGCATGTCTAATGCCAAGGCCGAAGGCTCCGGCTACATTCGCTACGTTCGCCTAATCGCC
>JASBTH010000585.1 GCA_030148525.1 Saprospiraceae bacterium
CCAGGGTCGCCAGGTCATCCCGGCTGATTGCAGTGGCATTTTTGAAGGCCGTTCGGAGTTCTTCGGCATTCATCCCCCCGAATCCCTTCTGCAGGTCAGCGGAAGGTGTTACCCAGTAAATATTCAGGTCATGTGGCGTGGCATCGAATATCGAGGCCACAAACCAGGCATTTACCTGGCAAAACAGGTCGTCTTCGAACCATAAATACACGGTCGCACCCTCCGGTATGGTGCGCATGCGATTGAATTCCCGGATTGTCTTTTCTGCATAAGAAACCTCATCAACCCGATAAGTCTGAGCCATGTATTTAAGTCGCGTAGAGAATAGTCCCTCGAGCGATATTCCCGTGACCGGCCCGTCGACCAGGCATTCCCTGGCTACAAGTTTTCGACCGGGAATAGTCGATGGGAATTGCCGGAGCAAAGCATCCCCGTTCAAAATATGGAACATACGTAGGTTTTCATACCATCAGAAAATACTGCCACTTATCTTGACCGTAGGTGTAAGAAACCCATTCCAGATAGTATACACGGAATCCTATTGGTTACAGATGACTACCCCAATAGCCGCATAAATGTTTCAAAATCTGACGGTCATTCAAAATACGAACAAAATCATCCTAATGTACGGTTAGGCGGACTTTGGTCCTTATTTATATCAGGTGTGAGGTGTGAGGTTTTAGGTAAGGTTAGAGGTTACCTCAAACCTCAAACCTCACACCTCACACCTGTTAATAACGTTTACGTACCATTTACCCCAAATATGCAACACATCCAAAAACGGTAGGCACATAAGTGTAACGCGGTCAATGGTTTACCGTAAAAGTTATGTATTCGCATGAACTGACATCTGATAAAACCCTGTACGCAAACTATAATCTCATGAAAAAGACCACCTTCCTCCTTATGCTTTCCCTGGCCTGTACCATGGGCTGTAGCTTTCTACCGGATGAACCCGGCGAAATATCTATCCAAACCGATGAACTGAAAGATATTGTCTACGGTACCTGGGATATCAAAGCTGTCTCCGATGCCCAAACCTACGGAGACACCGATTGGCGCGAAATGCCTAATCCCTATCCACAGTTTGAATTCTTTGTAGACGGACGGTACGAGTACTCTGCCGATGGCACCATTGTGGAGAAAAAATCGTTCGCAATAGCTGATGAAACTATTCAACTTGGTGTACCCGAAGGAACCGTCTGGACGGTTACCGAATATAAAACGAACTACCTCGAACTCGAGCGTGAAACGGAAGACGGAACGGTCAAAAAGCGCCTGCACCGCCACTAAAAAACGCGAGGTTGGGCGTGAATGATTTCGTAAAGTTCATATAATGATCTCCCGGTACAGAGAATTAGGTATAGGGTAATTGGATTAAAGCAAGTCTTACTACCTACAACCCTTTACCAAATACAAACCTTACTAATACGAAATACACAGCAACTGTAAACATAAGGCAGCTGCCCGTATGGCGGCTATTTTTCCCACTTCCACAACCCAAACAGGTTAACAAATAGCACCGGAACGAAATCGTTCCGGTGTTTTTATTTTATTAAAACCCTCCCTCTAATCCCTCCCTTTGGAAAGGGAGGGAGGATTAACATCCTTATTTGAGTAAAAATATCTCTTAATATCAAGCGGGTTTAGAAAGATCGCCCCTTCCCTTAGCGCAGCAATAAAGGGAATGGTTAAACCTGCCTACGCACAGCTTCGGCGGCCGGAGTGGGTGGGATGGGTTTTACCCTACCCCAAATTAGCTAACGCCTCTTCCAGGCTTTTTACCTTGGCTTCACCGTCGGCCAGCTTTTGGCGTTCTTTGTCAACTACGGGTGCTGGTGCATTCTGCACGAAGCGCTCGTTGGAGAGTTTCTTCGACACCTGCTTTACAAAGCCCTGATAGTATTCCAGGTCTTTTTGCAGACGTTTGCGCTCCTCCTCCGTATCGATCTCCTGATTCAGGGTAACGAATACCTTTTCACGTCCGGCGAGGAAACTAACGGCATTATCCGGTTCTTCCGCAGTTAAAGCAAGGGATTCCAGATTGGCCATTTTCACGATCATGGGCTCCAGCCCATCTTTCTCCAACAGCCGGGTGCTGGCCTCCGTTTTTTGCAGGTAACACGGCAAAAGGTCCTTCATCTTAATGCCGTTTTTATTTCGCGTATCCCTGACTCCGGCAACGATCGCCTTAGCCTGGTCGATCAGGTTGATCAGATCTTCATCAAAAGCACCCGGCTTGGGGTAGCTGGAAACTACGCAGTCGTCACCTTCCGCCCGATCCCGCAATTGATGCCAGATCTCCTCGGTAATAAACGGCATATACGGATGCAGCAACGTCATCATCCGCTCCATCAGGCTGATCGCTTGTTCCCGGGTAGCACGGTCGATGGGGGCCTCGTAATCGGGCTTGATCATCTCGAGGTACCAGGAGCAGAAATCATCCCAAATCAACTTATACAAACTCATCAGGGCATCCGACAGCCGATAGGTCTCGAAGTGTTCTTCTACCTGTGCGATAGTCTGCTGCAGTTTATGTTCCATCCAGGTGCCCGCCAGTTCGTTAACGGCTCTGGTGGTAGCATCCTTTGGAGCCTCCGTGACCTCCCATCCTTTGATCAGGCGCAGGGCATTCCACATCTTATTACAGAAGTTACGCCCCTGTTCGCACAGCTTGGACTCGTTCAGCACTTCCTTGGTCTCCGGATCGAAGGGTGCATCGAAAACGATATCGTTGCCGGCAGCGGCACTCGACATCATGCCGTAGCGTACCCCATCGGCCCCGTAATTGTCGATAAGCGTCAGAGCATCGGGTGAATTCCCCAGTGACTTACTCATCTTACGGCGACGATTATCCCGGACCATTCCCGTGAAATAAACGGTATGGAAGGGCTGGCGACCATTTTCCTTAATAAAGTCTGTTCCTAGCAGGTCTTCTGACCACTCGTATCCAGCCATGATCATGCGGGCTACCCACAGGAACATAATATCCCAGCCGGTAACCAGTACATTGGTCGGGTAGTAATACTTTAGCTCATCTTGCCGCTCAAAGCCATCGAAAACGGATATCGGCCACAGCCAGGAAGAAAACCAGGTATCCAGTACATCCTCGTCTTGCTTAAGATCAGCCAGCGTCAGATCTGCATTACCCGTTTTTTCACGGGCTTGCGCCAGGGCTTCATCGGCGGTTTCAGCTACAAAGAGCTCGTCTTCGTAATACCAAACCGGGATGCGCTGCCCCCACCATAACTGTCGGGATATACACCAGTCGCGAACGTTATCCTCCTTCAGCCAGCTGTTGTACATATTCCACAGATGCTCCGGGAAGAAGGTTACCTCACCCGACCGAACGGCATCCAGGGCCGTTTTGGCGAAAGCCTTCATATCCACAAACCACTGCTCCGTCAGGCGCGGCTCAACGACCGCATCGGTACGCTCCGAGCGACCAACTTTATTTTTATAGTCCTCGACCTTGACCAGGTGGCCCGAGGCTTCCAGATCTTTGGCAATCTTCTTGCGGGCGATGTGGGCGGGTTCGCCAACGTAAAAACCAGCGGCCTCGCTCATGGTCGCATCGGCATTCAGGACATCGATCACTTCCAGCCCGTGGCGTTCGCCGATCTCGTTGTCGTTGATATCGTGAGCGGGCGTAATTTTCAGTGCCCCCGTTCCGAATTCGCGATCCACGTAGGTATCCGCAATGATGGGAACGATTCGCTCCGCCATGGGAACAATGACGTTCTTCCCGTGCAGATGCGCATATCGCTCGTCATCCGGGTGGACTGCAACGGCCGTATCCCCCAGGATGGTCTCCGGACGAACCGTGGCAATGGTCAGGTATTCATCCGTACCTTCCACCTGATAGCGGACATGGTAGAGCGGACTTTGCTCGTCTTTATAGATCACCTCCTCGTTAGACAATACCGTCTGCGCGGCCGGATCCCAGTTGGTCATCCTCAGGCCACGATAGACGTAGCCTTTTTTGTACAGGTCGACAAACACTTTTAGAACGGCCCTCGTCATGGGCTTCTCCATGGTAAAGCGAGTGCGGTCCCAATCGCAGGAAGCGCCCAGGCTTTTTAACTGCTCCAGAATCTTTCCGCCGTATTCATCTTTCCAGGCGAAGGCATGCTCCAGGAACTTCTCGCGGCCGATATCGGATTTTTTGATGCCCTTTTCACGGAGTTGCTTAACGACCTTAGCTTCGGTGGCAATGGATGCGTGATCGGTACCCGGCACCCAGCAGGCATTATAACCTTGCAGGCGAGCCCGACGGATCAGAATATCCTGGATCGTGTTGTTCAGCATATGGCCCATGTGCAGGACCCCGGTAACGTTGGGTGGAGGAATGACAATGGTGTATGGCTCGCGATCATCCGGTTCAGAGTGAAAGTAGCCTTTCTTCATCCAGTGTTCATACCAGGCGCTCTCTTTTTCCTGGGGATTGTAACGAGTGGACAGTGTCATGTGCCGTTTTGTGTTTTTGTGCAAATTAGCGGATAAGGGTTCCGGAAAGGTTTGGAGTCCCAAACCGATTTGTTGTCGGTATAGTTCCTGAGCGCAAAGATAGCTAAAATGGCTGTGGCTGCCATAGAATAATTATTGCCGCTCAAGGATAGTCTCCGGAGCCTGATCGAGCAGGGATTTAATATCGGGATCTGATTCGTAGCGTGAAAAGGGATGAATTCGATATTCCTTATAGGGGTTATAGCCCTGTTCTATGAATAAGCGGTTCATCAGATCGCGCAGCATGGTAGTCACTTTAAATCGGGATGGCACAGGTGCATCGGGTCCGGTCAGCAGTGCTTCGACCTGCGGTTTATGGGCGTTGTAGCGTATCAGCACTTCCTTCACATCGGCTTTGGAAACCTCCATCAGGGAGGGACGGGCCTTCAGGGCTTTCGCCAAAGAATCCGAAACATACACCCTTCCTTTCAGCCATTGGTAGGGTTGTGGCTTTTTCTGCCCGGCCGCCAGCGCTGATTCCCAGTCCCGATACGCAGCATCGGTTGGCAGAAAACTCACAATACCGGGATAGTAGGTTCGGTAGTGCAGCACGTTTACCGAAACGGAATCGGGATGTATCCGCAATACAAAGTAGCCCACCGGGGTAGCCGTAGTATCCCGGGCCAGAATACGCATGCGGGTGCGATTCGACTGGCCTTTGGGTGGCTGTAAGGTAAGGGTGTCGGCACCCAGGTCCAGGTTGTCGTAGCGGTACACTTGTACGGCCTGATCGTCAATGTCTATTCGCTCTAATTGATAGATACCTTCCCGGAACCAGGTACCTTCGATGGTTTGGGCTTTCGCCAAAAAGGATAGGCTGGCCAAAAGGATCAATAGCAAAAATCGAAGACGCATATTCATTGTTTTGGAAGTAAGGTGAGGTGGACGGGCTGAGATGTTGCTTAACCACTGAAAGCCACAGCCTCACGTTGACTATAAGTACAAACCTACCGATTTTGGTGGAAGCTTACTACTATACCGACAACGAAGTGATTTGCGGCACCAGCACTAAAGTACTGCGCAACAAAACCACTTCGTGTCGAGGATTTGCTCGCGTAAAAAGGTTGGGCAAAGCCCAATCCATTTCAGAAGCGGTATAGCAGCCAAAATGGTAGCGGGAATTTATTGGGTTAATCCGATGGTGATGTTGGGCAATAATTATCTTTGGCCCCGGGTCTCGGTACGCTTGCACGGAGTTGTGAGGCAAGCATTAGAGACGCAATAGTCCGTATTTTCGAATAAACACCCACTCACGGTTTTATGATCCCACGCCTGGAATTCAAAGACTACGTCGACCAGATCAACGAATGGATACAACGCTACTTCGAGCAACTCGAAGAACTGCCGGTCAAATCGCAGGTCAAACCGCGCAGCATATACCAACAGCTCCCCAGCCACATTCCCGAAGAAGGCGAACCTATTGAAGCCATCATGCTGGATATGGACCGCATCATTTTGCCCGGCATTACCCACTGGCAGCATCCCCATTTCCATGCCTATTTTCCAGCCAATAGCTCAGTCGAGAGTGTCTATGCCGAAATGCTGACGGCAGCCATTGGTGCCCAGTGCATGATTTGGGAAACCTCACCGGCTGCGGCCGAACTCGAGGAAAAAATGATGGAGTGGCTGGCCAATGCCATGGGGATTCCTCAATCCTGGGAGGGCGTCATACAGGATACCGCTTCCAGTGCTTCCCTGGTTGCTATCCTGACGGCCCGGGAAGTCAAGACCAACTTCCTGGCCAATGAAAACGGGGTCCCTCCCTACCTGCGGGTGTATTGCTCCACGCAAAC
>JASBTH010000389.1 GCA_030148525.1 Saprospiraceae bacterium
TTATAAAAATTTTTAAAACTTCCCCATCATCATTAGTCGTGTGGATATGTGGGCAAAAAAGGATGCGAACTTTAGGTTAAGTCATTGTTAAGAATAGAACTCATCCCATTAACAGATTATTCACACCACTAAAGGCTTGACAATGCGGTTGTCCGAATACTTGTTCACATACGGTGGAGAAGTCCTCCACAGAACATCTTTTTCGGGGACGCTTCCGGAAAAACCACGATTTTATGTAGAAAGCGATGGTGGAAAACGGGGAAAGTGATTTCGATTTTGGGGATAACTAAGCCCTTCATCAACGCATTGGGGAAAGCGGTGGAAAACGGCACCGGTTCTCTACGCTCTATCCCCAAATCGGTGTGGATAACTGGTGTTCTCAAAGTGTTGTTTATCAGTTTTATATATACCTTATTTTTACTACTGTTTGTAACCTTACCTGGTGTGCTTCATCCAATCTGTTGCCTAATCTATCTTTTTGTTTTTAGGATGCTGTGAACATTTGTTGGTTGTTGTTTAGAATCGCCTTTCGGCAAAAAGCAACCAAGAGCGTATAAACAAATTGGATACCTTCCATCTTTACCAGGTACTATACCGACAACGAAGTGGTTTGGGACTCCAAACCACTTCGAGTCGAGTATATACTCGCGTGAAATGGTTTGGCAAAGCCCAAACCTTTTCAGAAGCGGTATAATTGGGCAGAACCTATCGGTTTCGGTATCTTTTTGCGAAAGCAACCTATATATAATGTGTGGACGATACTCATTTTCCACCTCCAAGGAAAAACTACGGGAGCAATTCGGTTCGGTGGAGACCGGCCAAAACCTGGAGATCAATTTTAACGTGGCACCCACCCAACGTGGATACGTGATCACCGACGATAGCCCCGGTACACTCCGGCAATTCACCTGGGGGTTGGTGCCCTTTTGGGCAAAAGACCGGAAAATAGGCAGTCGGCTTATCAACGCCCGCAGCGAAACCATTGCCGACAAGCCCTCCTTCCGCAATGCTGTGCGAAAACGAAGGTGTTGGGTACTAGCTGATAGTTTTTACGAGTGGAAACGAACCGATGGTAAAAAACAACCGTTTCGGATCTTTCGGACTAACGGAGAACTACTGGTCATGGCGGGTATTTGGGAAACCTGGAAGGGAGAAGAGGAACCCCTGCACACCTATACTATCATTACTACTTCGCCCAATGAGGAGATGGCTCCGGTGCACGACCGCATGCCGGTCATTTTCACCGACCTGGATCAGCAACGTATCTGGCTGGAAACGCCCGAACTCGATGAAGCACTTGAATTATTGCAACCTGCCCCCAATGGCAGCCTGGAGATGTATGCCGTTTCTACCAAAGTGAACAATGTGCGAAACAATGGTCCCGAATTACACGAACCGCTGGGCGAACAGGGCGATTTATTTAACCAGTAATCAATACACCTTAATATACAGTATGCGAGCAGTAATCCAACGTGTAGCCAGTGCCTCAGTAGTAGTCGAAGGAGAAACCGTCGGTGCGATCGACAAAGGCCTCCTGATCCTGCTGGGTATTGAAGATGCCGACGACCAGGAAGATATTGAATGGCTTACCCGCAAGATCAGCAAACTGCGGATCTTCGATGATGAGGAAGGACAAATGAATTATTCGGTTCAGGATATAGATGGTGACTTATTGGTGGTCAGCCAATTTACCTTGCACAGCAGCACCAAAAAGGGAAATCGCCCCTCCTTTATCCAGGCAGCTCGTCCCGAAACGGCCGAACCCCTGTACGAGAAATTTGTGAAATACCTCGAAGTGGTGGCTACCCGCAAGGTCGCCACCGGTTCCTTCGGTGCCATGATGCAGGTATCATTGGTTAATGATGGTCCTGTCACTATTATCATCGACACTAAAAACCGGGAATAAATGGAGCTTAAACAAGCGCAGGAAACCGTCGATCACTGGATTAACACCATCGGGGTACGGTACTATTCGGAGCTGACTAACCTGGGCATCCTCGTGGAGGAAGTGGGTGAAGTTTCGAGACTACTCACCCGCTTGTACGGGGAACAGTCATTTAAGCGACCCGAGGATGCCGAGGGTGCCCGCGAAAAACTGTCCGATGAAATGGCCGACGTACTCTTCGTTTTGATCTGCCTCGCCAACCAGACCGGTGTCGATCTGACCGAAGCCCTGCAGAAAAATCTGGACAAAAAAACCAAACGGGACGCCGATCGTCACGCCAATAATCCCAAGCTCCGCTGACTTATCGGGAGGTTGGCTACAGACTATTTTGTACAGGCAAGATCTTTAATGCCCAACCTCCCGGTACAGGGTAGTAGGTATAGGGTATTTGGAATTGAGCAAGTCCCGTTACTTTATACACTCTACCTGGTACAGCGTTGGGTTGTAACATTCAGCTGTTTATCGATCTGGTCACCTTCAAGCCAACGCTAACTCATTTTTCCCGAAAGGGCGATTGATCCTGCAATTCACGGATCAATTCCAGCGCGTAGAGAATAGAAGCGGTAAGGATGACCATAGAAAGAATCATCAGACTTTCGTCTATCTCCTGCAGTACGAAAAAGTCATACAGACCATGCAAAATAACGGCCATGGTAAATCCGCGCACCAGAAAAAGGCGCCGGCGCGGGTGGTCGAACTTGGCCCGTCCAATATAGTAGCCCATGATAGCTGCGAAAGTAGCGTGGGCAGGCACAGCCGTGAGTGCCCGTACTATGGTTGTTGAAATATCGTAGCGATAGGCGTAGAGTACATTCTCTAAGGTAGCGAATCCCATACCGATAAAAATAGCGTAGACAATGCCGTCGATAGGCTCATTAAAAAAGCGGCTACGGTAAGGATAG
>JASBTH010000394.1 GCA_030148525.1 Saprospiraceae bacterium
TAACCACGGTTTTATCGATGGATGATGTATTTGTCGTCAAACGGGATAATGATTACTTCCTGCTCGTGGTGACCGAAATTGTTGTGACGTCGGATGATAATAACGACTACTACCAATTCGATATTAAATCGGCCTTTGATGTAGAATAATCAGCCGATTTTTCGTTTGGTTGAGGATGGCATTTGCTGATATACCGCTTCCGAAAAGGTTTGGGCTTCGCCCAACCTTTTCACGCGAGTATATACTCGACTCGAAGTGGTTTGGGACACCAAACCACTTCGTTGTCGGTATAAGGTACCACTTTCGGCAGATAGTGGCAATAACATTGATCACTTACTTGTAATTTGACTAAAAGGTTGTGTTATCACGGCTCACGATCTACGGCTCACGATCTACGGCTCACGGGTTCATTAAATGCTTACTTCTCTTGAGTATTCGTTTTCAGAAGCACGATCATCTTAGTTCATGCAAGCTGTACTTCAGCCCATCCGCTTTCGTGGTTGAAGCTCGACGCCCGACGCTCCATGCTCTACGCCCCGAAGAGCAAAAAGAAACAACGCAAGCCTCAGCCACAAAAACCAAGAGCAACCAAATCCCTTCCGTCCCTACGCTCTAAAGTCTCTCCAGTCTCTCCAGTCCCTGCGCTCTCCAGTCCCATCCGTCCCTGGTTACCGCAGGCCGTTCAGGTCGTATTTAGACAAGAACTCCCAAATGATCTGAGTTGCCTGAATATCTTTATTTCCGCGAACACCGAACCAATCGTGCTTGCCGCCGATGACCTTATAGTGCTCTACAGCGATGCCGGTATTGGCATTGTCGTAGATATAGTGCTCAACGGTGCTGCCATCTTCGGGATCAATGTCGGGCAGTGGTTGTGGGTCGGGTAAGACCTTGGTATGGTTGAAGGATTTCCAGAACATCAGAACATCTTCTATGGGCATCGTCCAACGTTCGTCTCCCTCATAAGGGACAGTTGGATCCGTAGTACCGTGAAATTGCAGGACAGGTACGGGGCGCTCGGGGTCACATTTGTTGTACGTTTGGGTAGTCATGGAACCGGTCACCGAGGCGATGGCTGCTATGCGATCGCTTACCTGACATCCTAGCAAGAAACTCATATAGCCACCGTTCGACATGCCCGTAGCGTAGATTCGCTCGGTATCAATGGCGTATTCCCCGGTCAGATGATCGATTAGTGTTTCCACAAAATCCACATCATCGGTGGTGCTCTGGAGGGTCCAGCCGCCTACGTTCCAGTGGGTTTTGTCGTCCAGCAGGGTGCCTTGCGGATAGACGGCTATAAAGCCCTCTTGCTCGGCTAGTGCATCAAAGCCTGAGTAGCGCCGGATGTAACGGGCCGAGCTGGTGTAGCCGTGAAAAACCAGCAAGAGGGGCAGTGGCTCATCGGGGGAGTACGATTCCGGGACAGTAAGGAAGTAGTACCGCTCGGTATCGTCGTGGTTGAGCGTCAGGGAATCAGTCTCTTGGGCATTAGCTAAGTTGGATAAACAGGCCACTAACAGGGATAAAAGCAGTAATCGGCGCATGGAATGGTGTTCTTTTTTTGTGAAAATACACAAAATCGCCAGAAGCAATTCCAAAACATTTTTGGTATGCCCCTAGTCTTTAGCCAGTTTTTGGACTTGCCCCACGAGTTCCAGGAAGGAGGCTCGATAGCCTTCCCGGTCATCACCCCGGGCCGCTTGGCCCAGGGAAAGCACCTGTTCGTAGGAGGCATTTTTCTTGTGGTCTGAATCGCGCAGTAGCAGACCGAACTCAGCTACGGCCGCGGCGAAACGGAAATCACTGGTGGCACTGTTCAATGACGTTTGCTCGTCGAGGATGGTCTGTTCGATCAGCTGACTGGTCGTGTCCTGCGGTGGTTTGTAGCGAAAGCGCAGGGTGGCCATATCCTTACTGGCGTATGCTTCGGGGGCAATACTGGTGGTTTGGTAGGTATACTTGGTGCTACTGGTGATCTCCTCACCCGGCTCACGGGGTACGATCTCGTACAGCGCCGTTACGGAGTGGCCGGCGCCGAGCTCGCCTGCGTCTTTGGTATCGTCGGCAAAATCTTCGTTGCGTAGCAGGCGATTCTCGTACCCGATCAGTCGATACTGTGCCACCTTGGCGGGATTGAATTCCAGTTGGATCTTTACGTCTTTGGCGATGGTGAGCAGGGTGCCGCCCATTTCATTGACCAATACCTTTTTGGCCTCCAGTATCTGATCGATGTAGTAAAAGTTACCATTGCCGTTATTGGCGATCTTCTCCATTTTGGCGTCTTTGTAGTTGCCGGTACCAAAGCCCAGGGCGGACAGGTAGATACCCGATTCGCGTTTTTCCTCTATGAGTCGGGTAAGTTCGGCATCGCTGGAAGTGCCCACGTTGAAGTCGCCATCGGTAGCCAGGATGATGCGGTTGTTGCCATCTTCGATAAAGTGCTCTTCGGCAATTTGGTAGGCGAGTTGGATGCCTGCAGCACCGGCCGTACTGCCTCCGGCTTCCAGGTTGTTGATGGCTGCCAGTATGGTTTCTTTCTGGTCGCCGGTGGTAGATGGAAGCACTTGTCCGGCCGCTCCGGCGTAGACGACGATAGCGATGCGATCATTCTCATCTAGCTGATCTACCAAGAGTTGAAAGGCTGATTTGAGCAGCGGCAGTTTGTCGGGGTAGTCCATGGAGCCCGATACATCGAGCAGAAAAACGAGGTTGTTATTGGGGAGCTCCTCCGTGTTGAGGCGCTTGCCCTGGATGCCTACGTGCAGGAGTTTGTGGTCGGCATTCCATGGACAGTCTGCGACCTCGGTATAGGTGGCAAAGGGGTGCTCGCCCGTCGGATCGGGGTAATCGTAGGTGAAGTAATTGATAAACTCCTCGATGCGCACGGCATCTTTGGGAGGCATTTTACCCTCGTTCAGGAAGCGGCGGGTATTGGTGTAGGAGGCCCCGTCCACATCAATGGCAAAGGTGGATTGGGGGTTCTGCAGCGCATCGAGGAAGGGGTTCTCGTAGATACGATCGTATTCCTCGGTATTGAATTCGCCCGGTTCCTGCTGGGGCACTTCCATAGCCTCGTTGGCGGGACGCATATAGTCATTGCCCGTGTAATTGGGATGGCAGGCTGCGAGAACCAGAATCAGTACGAAAAAGGAGAGATAGGTTTTCATGGTTTTGGGTTGTGTGTTTGTTTTATTAAACGATGCAGTTATTTCGGATAATACATAAGGGAGGCTGGATTTTTTCACAGCCCTGCATGCTCTTTTATCCTTCTCAGAGATTTTGTCGGCTTAGGTTCTTGCTTATAAATAATCGTTTTTAACGGTTATACCGCTTCCGAAAAGGTTTGGGCTTTGCCCAACCTTTTCACGCGAGTATAGTAACGGCTCATAACGGTTAGGATCGATTACTAACGGTTAGAATCGAGTGGCGGCTTGGATGATTACCTTTTGCCGAAAGGCAGAAGGAGATTGAAAGATCAGAAAGCTGAGATCAGAGGTCAGAAATTCCAGTGGTGACCAAACAAGGCTAGAATCGCTTTTCCCCAGATATGACTGGTGAAAAAATAGGTGGCCAGCAGTAAAAAGGCGCAGGTTACGAACAGGGTGATTACGGATACCCACTGCATCCAGGGGACTGACAGTGTAGTTCTGCGGCGAATGAAGAGTTCGGCAATAAGGAGGTTGGGCAGGTAGAAGAAAAAGCCCATGAAGTAGTCAAAAGGACCGGTAAACTGATCCGTATGACCCCACCCGTCCGTCAGCAGGAACCAGAAGCCATAATCCATGCGGTAGAGCCAGGAACCAATGGCCAGGGCGAACAGCCGGATCGCCCAGGCCCGGTGCCGGTCGAACCGGCCCGCCCGTGCGTGGCGAATCGTTTCCACCCCGCACAGAAACATGAGGATGCCGTAACCGGTAAAGCCCACATCCATAATCCAGCCACCAATGGTGCCTTTCAGAAAGATGAAGGTCAGTCCGCCGATGGCCGTGGCCAGTGCTGCAAATACATAGACACGGCCGAGCCAGCGGTGGAGAGTAGGGAATTTCTGGCGCACGGAGGAGAGCAATTGAATGCACCCCAGGATGAGTATAATACCGCCGGCTGCAAAGTGAATGCCGATACTCACGGTGGCAGTGCGGGTTTCCGGATCGTAGAGCTCAGGCAGGATCCCATTCCATTGTTCGGCGTTCCCTTCCAGCAGGGCCACAAAGTAAAAGGACAGGATAAACAGCCCAAACAACAGAGCACTCATCCAGACGATAGCACCCAGGGCGCGGGTCAGCCAATTTTGTAGTTTGTGTGCGAGGGTAGTCATTGGACGGTCCATACTGGATAGGTAAGTCTTGTTGCGTAACATTTAATTCATACCACCAACCGTCAGCTTGTAATTAGGTTCATCGAACCGGGTTTCGACCACCTATGTCAAAGATCAAACCTGCGAAGAAAACGATCAATGGCTTTCCGGACATCCTTTTTGTTTTCGATAAAAGGCAGGTGACCACCTGCACTTTTGTAGCGAATCATATTCGGAAAATCCACGCCTTGATAGTGTTTGGGGCCAATCGTCCAGTCTCTTTTGCCAATCATTTCCGATAAACGTATGAGGTAAAAACAAGTATAGGATCGTCTCAAAAAAACCGGCTTCCACCCTCTCGGATCGGAAGCCGGTTTTTTGATCTGTTTCGGTAGATGGTATTACGGTTGCAGAACCATTTTGTGGGTAGCCACCGGCGTATCGTCAACCACAAGCGTGTAGAGATACAGGCCTTGCTCCAGCCCCTGGCGCTGAATGATCAGTTGCTCTTGTCCCTGGTTCAGGGTGAAGGTACGGATCGTTTTGCCCTGCAGGTCGGTCAGGATGATCTGGGCCCTGGAAAAGGACTCGGGTAATTGCAGCGAAATGGTTGTTTCTTCCCGGAAGGGATTCGGACTGTTTTGGGATAATCGAACTTCGGAGCCGAAGGCATCCGGACCTGCCGGTTCGGTGGTGTTCTCCGCGGCTCCCGGAACTAAGGCTAATAGCCGGTCGACCGTTTGCTCTAAAGCGAGCATGCGTTCATCGCTGGCTATTCTTTCGGCACGTAGATGTTCGATCTCGGAACGCTGATCCTCCATTAGGGCCTGTTGTTCCTGAATAGATTTGATCGCCAACAGGGTGATCTGCTGGTAATTGATCCCAACGTGTTCCCCATCCTCCGAGTAAACCACCCAGGTAGGATTGATGCGTTCCACTTCACGAGGATTCAGTTGGATAGTGTTGGCGCTTGAACGAAGCTTACTGGTCTGCAGGGGCCTCAGCTTCATGATGTCCGTCAGGACGCCCTCCTGAAAAGCGACTTCCGCATCAGTGAAGTTACCCATGGGCGGGAAGTTGTTATACGCTCCATCGTCGGAATTGAAGCCGCCGCGAATATCTCCTTCGAAGTAAAGCAGAATGTCATTGGTCCCAACGCGAAAGCTCCAGGTTTCTCCACCAGACTGATCATCGTTTTCAAAAGCCAGGACGTCCACTCCTCCGGTTTGCTGCTTGATATGCAGGTAGGCCTGAGGGGCTGTCTGGTGAATACCCACCCGAAACAGGTCCCCATCGAACGACATGAGGTTGGCAAAATTGCTGCCATCATTGTAGAAGATGTTCATCAGGGCATCGCCGTCGGTAGCACGGGCAGCCAAGGTCCAGAGACCATTTTCATTTTCATTTTGAAACCGCAACCGGTTGTAGTCACCGCTGCCCAGTTCCTCTAGGGTCAGGTGAGACGAACCATCCGGACCCGCGGTAGAATTGTGCTTGATGAAAAAGCGGTGATCCGTAGGATAACTGTTGATCCCGATCCGTCCGGTCGCATCCATCGTCAGATCATCACGCCCCAGGGTGTTACCCATGGAAAGGATAAAGGCGTCCTGATTGCCATTAAATCCGAGGGATGTCTGCAACACATTGTTGTCCCCAAAGCGGATGAGCGCATTGGTGTTGTCATCGGTATTCAGAATATCTACGTTGGTGCTGGAGGCAGAAAAGAAGCGTCCGTTGCCTTCTACGGAAAGTCGATTTTGGGCATAGGATACCGCCCAAAGGCACAGGCATAGCACGCCTGTGCATAGTTGTTTGCTTGTCATGAATATAGGTTAAAAGGTTAAACGAAAAAGCTGTCAAAGGCAGCTAAAGCTCTTGGGCTTTGGTGTTTATACCGCTTCCGAAAAGGTTTGGTGTCTCAGCACGAAGTACTGCGAAGCAAAACCACTTCGTTGTCGGTATAACTGGGTATTAGGGAGTTAGGCTTATTCTGTAAATAGTATGTCGGAGGTAGGTGTTTGTAGTTCTTAATATACAAGTTTTGGAGCAAACGGATCGGTATTTCGGAACGGGTGTATGACAAGTCGATCCGGAGGATCGACGACCATTGGCGGTCGATCCTCCGGATCGACCAGGATCATGCCAGAATACCGAATCTTGCCCCACAGCACTAGAGGATCGACATCCCTCAACGGTCATGAAACCCCTTTCCTTCCATGATCTTGGGGATGTACTTTTCGATGCGGGAGGTACGGGTCTTGGATTTTTTGGCTCCGCCAAAATAGATGAGGTAGCCGCGCTGGCGGCCGGGGGTGAGCGCTTCGAAGGCCTGCTGCAAAGCGGGATCCTCCTCGAATTTTGCCCGTAGCTCATCGGGAACAGACTCGGGTACTTTTTCGGTGCGGGTTACGGTGAGTCCCTGGTCCTCGACTTCTTTAGCATTTTGGATGTAGGCTTTCAAGGTGTCTTCCTGCTTCACCACTTCTTCTGTTGCAGTGAAACGGATCAGGCGGCCCGCCTGGGAGTTGGGACCCGCTTTTTGCAGAATACCCGCCGGGTCTTTCAGGAGTGAACCCTTGAAAAAACTCAGGAAACAATAGTCTTTAAAAGCACTGAGCATGATCACATTTGTACCCTGGTAGGTATAGCAGGGTACGCTCCATTTTACCTCCTCGGTCAGACCGGATTCCAGCAAAATGCGGCGCAATTGGATCAACGGTTCGGTAAAAGAATGGACCTTGCAGTCGGGCGTATCGTAGAGCGAGCAGCGGCCGCAACCGTGGGCGAGGTAGTGATCAACCTGTGGATTCATGGGTGATTTTTTGTCTCTTCCAAGTTAACGCATTTGGACCAGGGAAGCCAACCGGATCATATAATTAATTTCGGTCTGTTTAGTCAGCTATCGTCGAACCCAGGCGAAGCCTTTTTGGCGAAAGCCAGAAACATACCAAACACGCTCTTAATCTCCTAACTGAAAAACGACTGCCTGAAAAGCATCCAGACGGAAGCCGTCCACACCTTTTTCGGCCGGCCACCAGTAGTAGTAACCGAAGTATTCACTGTCGCGTGATTGACTGGCTTCCTGAAACCAGCGGTGCTGATCGCTGCTGTGGTTGACCACCACGTCGAGCACGAATTTGATGTCGTGTTCCTGCATATCCTCCAGCATCGCGTCGAAGTCGGCCATGGTCCCGTAGCGTGGCAGTATGGCGGTGTAGTCCGCCACATCATACCCGTTATCCACCAGCGGTGATTCAAAGAAGGGGTTCATCCAGACCATGCCGATGCCCAGGCTTTCGAGGTAGTCGAGGCGTTGGATCACCCCCGGAAAGTCGCCAAAACCATCCCCATCGGTATCCTGAGAACTCTGAGGGTAGATCTGGTAGAGGACACGCTCTTTCCACCACGCCCGGTCGAGGTCGGTGGTTTCTTCGATGGTGGTTGTTTCGGATTTGCAACTGCGAAGGAGTGCAAAGGGCAACAGGGTTGGTAGAGCATTTCGCATGCGGGGATGTTTTGCAGTCTATTATAGGTGTTTCTGGAAAGTCGGGTGGTGGTCCTACTTGTTTTCCCCAATGAGTTGGATAGCCTTTTCGGCAAAATGTTTCCCCATGATCCGATACCCTTCGACCGACATATGCAGGTCATTGGAGATGGTATCCCCCCGGCTATTGATGCCTTCGTTCAGGTTATCGGTATTGATCCAGCCGAACCGGGCGTTGGACCCAGCCACTCTGACCTGTGCTTCGCGAACCTTCGTCCAGTGCGGATACCGCTGGTTGGTGAGGTCAAAATCACTCAAACGGCCAATTACGAAATGGATGTCATCCCGATCCAAATCATCGCTCAGCTGATCGTACAGACCACGCAGGCTACGTTCGTACTGGTCGCCCCAACCCATGCGCGCATCCCGTTCACCCTGCATCCACAGGAAGGTGATGGTTGCGATTGGTTCCTGTTCTATGACGGGCATGACCCTCGTCATCAGGCTATCGTAGAGGTCGGGATTTCCTACGGTGCTATCCCCGGCCGGCGCCTGCCAGTTGCGATACCACCGGTGGATAGGACGGGCTCCCTGCGCAAATTTCACCACCACGACCTGATCTTCACCAAAAGCTTTCTCCAGTGCCGGGGTAAAGGTCTCGGCCGGATCCAACCGAGCCATATTCGATTGCCCGGACAAAATAAATAGGTGCTTGCCTTGTTGTCCGGATGTGCAGGCAGAGAGGGCAAGGATGAGGAGTAGCAAGGTTGGGAGCGCTTTGTACATAGGGTGGATATTTTGTTTTTTCATGTATTGGGTTACTGTGGAAAGAGATCCAGGGTCCAGGGTCCAAGCTTCGCGGCTAACGGCACCCTTCTTCGCCCTGTCGGGCTTCGGCAGGTAGGGACGGATCATAAGGAGCGTTGATCCTTCCCTGGCTACCGTAGCCTTGGCGAAGGCATGGCTGGATCGCGCAAACGCTAATAGGCTTCTAAGAGGTGATTCTATCCATCGCAAATCCGTTTTCTCAAAAAGACTGAATCTCAACCTCAACCTACACTATTTGTCTGAACGGTCCTCAAGGTCGCGATATATAATTGTCAGGTTGATCCGGTTTCCGCTTCAAGTATATCCATCAGTTTGGATCGCAGGTCGGGTAATTTCTCTTCTTTGGTATTCCAGAGGAGTTCGTGGTTGATGCGGTAGTTCCGCTGAAAAAATATATTTCGAACACCTTCCAGTTGCTTCCACTTGATACTGTGATATTTACCTTTTACTTCAATCGGTAACTGTGATGTTAAATCTGAAATGATCTCCATGTTTTTGATAACCGCAAACTGGATCGTTTCGTTATTGGCGAAAGTATTACTATCCATGTCTTCCGTGAACCGATGAATCCGATCGATGGCTTGGATAGATTTTTGAATTAGTTGGGTAATAGTAAGTGTTTTAGGCATGATCAGTTCTTAATTGGTATGTCGACAATAACGTATTGCAATAAACTTCATGTCGCCGCAAAATCTCTTTTGAATTGCGCAAGCTTTTGATTGGTACTGCTTTCCTGAATATCCAGCGATTTACCGAAAGGTTGATATCAATCCATAGAAATCTCCCCCAAATCCAACCCAACTTTCCTGTGAGGTAACCTGGCAATGAGTTTCCAATCCTTACTAGCCGATAAGAGTACGTGATCTTGAAACCCTTCCTTGGTTAGTTTAATGTGTACACTATCAAACGCCAACGTAATGGTCTCAACTGTGATATAGAAATACCCTGCTTGATCAGTGAACGTGGTCGAGTCGCCGCTGGTTACTACCCGCCAATGATTGAGTTGATCTGAAGGAAGAAAGGTGTAGTCTACCTGGACGCCGGAAATCGGTTCGTTATTTTTATTACTGATAACACGACCTTTTACCTCGTAAACGTATGGAGGATCACAGGAAAGTAGAAATAGCGTCAATAGTACGAAGCTCAAAGACGTTCTCATGACATCTCCTTTTGAACGGGCTTCACCAACTCCAACTGATACCTCAGTATCTTCTGCTTTCGCAAAACCCATTGGATCCCCCGGTTGATGGCGAGGGCCAGCGAAACGAACAAATAGAAATACCAACTGACGTTTGTCCAGCGCTGTGCCAGGTTTTCATACGACTCGTTATCGTACAGCATATTGTGAATAACCTGATTCACATTATACACGTAGCTCCCCACCTTCATAGTGCGTTGGGAGAAGTGCCCGAATTCGTGGGCCAGAATGGCTTTGAATTCATCTTTGGTGATGGTGTCCACCAGCCCCATACCTATCATCAGGTTTTTCCGGACCGGCAAAAACATACTCCAGAAGTTCGAGTCGTAAAAGACCGAAGCGTTCACGTTGGTGGCGAGATATACCTTCTTGGGAAAGCGAGTGCCCACTTTGGTGACGATCTCATCGATCAGTTGGAATAACGCGGGCTCGTCTTCCCGTCGGATCTCCTGCAGGTGCAACCGGTCCACCTTATGGGACTTGAAGATAAACTTAACCAGGAAGATAAGAATGAAGACCCCCACGCTGGCCAAGCCAATACCCAGTACCAGGGTAAGCAAACTGGGGTGGATCACGATGAGCGCCACCCCGCCCAGGATACATAGCATCGTCAGGCCGACTGCCAACAGCAGCAGCACCAGGTAGGTAGCCAAGAAAAAGACAACCACCAGGATGGCCCGGCGGGCTTGGGTCTTAAAGGCCGGGGAGGGTTTTACTGGTGTTATGGGCATGGTCTGCAGGGCTAGGATTTAAAGGTGCTTAAAAGTTCAATCCTCCCTAAGATATGCTTATTCATAACCTTCAACTCCTCCGCCGGGATCCAGAATTCCTCGTGGTGATCCAATCCGACCTTTTGAACTTCGTAACCCGACAGAAAGTCATCCTGCACCTCGAAACGCAATACATGACCGATGCCGTAGGCGGGTACGTTCCACTCGCGCGTAATCTGCTCGGCGTAAGCCTCATTCAGGACCGGATAGAAAATGGGCTGCCCCTGCAATCGCGGTGGAAAAGCCCGCCAGTCAGCAGCGATGATGAGGTCGAGTTCAGCTTGGTTTACGGGTCGGTAAAGAGTCATGTTACTTTGTTTTTAAGTAACATTATATAGGTTTTGCTTTCGCAAAAAAGTTCCCGGAGGTTACCTTGGGCCAAGGTTCAAGCAGGCTGACCGGGAATAGAAAGAACCTCATGTTTTAACTGCATACCGCATTAGTTATTGATAGAAGTTTTGAGTACCCGGTTAGCCTGCATGGTCATCAACTCACTCCAAAAACGGATGTAATTCTGTATGGGAACGATCTTTAGAACGTGCCTAACGGCACTCTTAGGCATCCTTCTGCTCACCCGCACCGGCTGACGCCGGCGCTTGCATATAGGTCGTGCCTAACGGCACTGATATAAATGAACGTACATGATTCAGAGAATTATTTATGGGTATCCATTGATGTTTTGCGTTACCGGACAGCCTGCAGGGTCCAGGCTTTGCGTGCCGCTTTGTGGGCGCCCTAGTCCTTCCGGACGGAGGGGCTCGGTACGCAAGCCCGGTACCATAGGCCATGCGAAGATACCATCCGTGCTGTTAGGTACGGTCCTGATACCATCCTCCTCCGAAAACCCGGTTTCATGGGGAGCGTACCTACGGCGCGCGGGTTTGTTGTGTCTTTGTGGTTTTACCGGGCTGAGCGTACCTACAGTACGCTGGGTTTTGGCTTGCTCTTCTTGAAGTGACTCAACTGGAATGTGCTACTCAAACTCCAATCGCAGTGGAAAACTGAGATGCATGTCTATGGGTTTTCCAAATTGTAATCCTGGTACCCAATTCGGCATACCTTTAAAAATCCGCAAAATTTCGGCATCAATTTCCGGATTAATCCCTCGTCTGATCTGAATGTCATTCAATTCACCTGATTTTCGAACAATGAAGGTAAGCAGGACGGTAGTACTATCAATTTCTGAGGTAACGTCTTCTTTTCTTGTATCAAGTTTTTGTATGATATGTTGGGAGAGGCATCAGGATATGAAGTTCAATGAATGAATTAGTGGTAATAATTACTTTTTCAAACCCTCCTTTACTTCTTGCTTGAGTTTACCAAGATGAATTTGCATTACAGCCCATACGATAGTTTCATCTAAACCATCGTAGTTGTGGATTAATCTGTTACGGAAACCAACTATTTCTTTTGCATTAGACAATTCGTCGGTATCTGCCTCCTGACGAAATTTATTTACGGCTTAGCCAATAATACTTAGTTGCCTTTCTACAGCACTCTGGGTCTTTAGGTCAGAAATATAATCTTCAAAAGTGGGCGTATCTTTTACAAATACCTCAATTAAATCTATAGCATATAAGATATCAGACAGATACTTCTTCGCTTTCTCGGTCATAAATCAATTGCTTGGTTTCCTCTACAGCTTTTTTCAGATATGGATTGTGAATTGGCTTATCTGTTAATAAGTCAACTTTACGCTCAAATAGTTTTTCGAGTTCATCCCACAGAAACAGAAGGTTTTCCCCTTTTTCTATTGGGGGCAATTGGGCTAATTCAACAATTAGGTCGATATCACTGCTCTGTTCTTTAAATGCTCCAGTAACCACTGAGCCGAAGGCATAGACTCGTTTGACTTTGTACTTTCTACAAAGTGCGACTAACTGCTCGAAATGATTCTCTATGATTGGATCTATATGCATCTTTTGTAAGATAACGCTAATTCAACAAACAAGGATCAGAGCTGGTTAATCCCGTTGCGCAGGACAACATGTTGGAAATACACGACCAGTCCATCTACCTAATACCCACTACCTACTACCCAACTTTTCCGCAAACAACTCGCCCATCTCCAAATAATGCCGACTCGCGTAATGCCAGCCGTCGTCCAGGAATTCAATGGGTTCCTGCAGGCGGATCAGCTCCACGTGATCGTTGTCGCGGGCGTAGCGCACCTGGGCATCCCAGACGGTTTCAATGTACGGCATGAGCCGCTCCTCCGGTGTCTGCCCCGAATCCCGGATCCGACAGATCACGATGGGTAGCTCCTCCACGCCGAAGGCAGCGGTAATGTCTTTCATCAGTTGGCTCAGGTTGTCGTAGTAGGCCTGAGCGGCCCCTTCCTTGGTAGCGTCCGATTCACCCTGCATCCAGATGATGCCGGCCGGCACCAGAGTGTCCTGCAGGCCGTCGCCGTTGATGTCTTTTTGGGCGAAAGCCAGATCCAGGGTATGCTGGAAATGGTCCCACTGATTAATGGTAGTGCTGTCTTGGTAATTCTTCTTCCAGGTACCGTAGCCCGAAGCTCCCAGTTCGATGGAGGATCCGCCTCGGGCGTATTTGATAATGGCGATGGGCTCCCCGGTCAGCTCGGCCATGCGCTTACCGAAGCTCAACTCGGGACCGAAGCGGTTCGACAAATACACCGAATCGGCCGATGCCTGATAGCCCGTCCCGAAGCCCGGCGACAGAGGCAGCCACTGACCGGGACCACCGCCTTCTACATCATCGGGCACGGTATGGCCCGAGAAAATGCGAATGTCGTGCCCGAGGTTGCGGTATTCGTCCGGCAGATCTTCTTCGAATCCAAAACCCTCCATATTGGATTGTCCGCCGGCAAAATACAGTTGGTAGGTGGTGCCGGTTTT
>JASBTH010000395.1 GCA_030148525.1 Saprospiraceae bacterium
TAAAGACCCGGAAACAGACCTGAGCCTGCATCCCAATTCGCCCGGATATCGGCTTATACTGAACAATATCCTGTTCCCGGCTGCTAAGAAGAAGAAACGAAAGACCTAAAAGGGTCTTGCAATCCGCATTTACCTGAAAAAAATCAGTTGAGCCATGAAAAATGTCATTCGTCCCTTGCTTTGGATCGTCTTGCTGGGAGGTGGCTTCATTGCTGGTGTCGCCTGGCGAAATAGCGATACCCAACCAGCTTCCGACCAATCAGAACCTACTAATGTCGACGCTCCGCTAAACGTTTCCAATGTCGATAATGCGTCGGAGGCAAAATCCGAACCGCTGTCAGCTAATCCCCGGCTATTAGCAAGTGAAACCCACACGATACAATTATTTGAGGAATCGGCACCCAGTGTTTGCTTTATTACCACTACCAATGTGCGGCGCGACTACTGGTCCCGCAATATCACCGAAATACCACGCGGTACCGGATCGGGCTTCATTTGGGATGCCAATGGACATATCATTACCAATTACCACGTAATACAGGGTGCTGACCGGGCGCAGGTGACACTAGGCGACCAGTCTACCTGGGACGCAGAGTTAGTAGGGGTTGCTCCCGACAAAGACCTGGCGGTCCTGCGTATTGATGCTCCCCGTGCCAAATTGCGTCCCATCCCGGTGGGGTCATCCAATAATTTAATGGTCGGACAGGCAGTATATGCTATCGGTAACCCCTTTGGCCTGGACCAAACCCTGACCACCGGTATTGTTTCGGCTTTGGGGCGGGAGATAAAATCAGTAAGCGGTATCCCCATTCGGGAGGTCATTCAGACGGATGCAGCCATTAACCCCGGAAACTCGGGCGGCCCCTTGCTCGACTCCTCCGGTCGACTGATCGGGGTGAATACCGCAATCTACAGCCCCTCCGGGGCATCGGCGGGTATCGGTTTTTCCATTCCCGTAAATATCGTCCGCTGGGTGATTCCCGAGCTGATCGAACACGGCCGTATTAAACGCCCCAGCCTGGGAATAACGGTCACGCAAACCAGCGTCATTCAACGATATGAGCTGGACGGCCCCCTGATCCGTGAAGTGGAGCCTAATAGCGCAGCAGCCAAAGCCGGATTACGACCTACCATTCGCGACAGCCGGGGTGAGATTCAATTGGGAGACATCATCCTCCGCATGGACAAGCAAAAAATTGAGACCTACGAAGATCTGATCCTGGCCCTGGAAAAATATCAACCAGGCGATGAAGTTACTTTACTCGTTAAACGAGGAGACCGACAGGTCGAGGTTTTGCTTACCCTGGATCCAGCCCAGGGCTAATCATCACCTTTTTTACTGCGTGTCTCTAAGGTAACGTGAGGTTCCCGCCTTCACTTCGTTAAGGCGAGCAGTGAGGGCCGATTTTTTACTAAGCGATTGAGCGTCACAACCTCACGTTGTATTTGGTATAGGGTATAAGGTAGTAAGGCTAGGCTGAATCCATATACCCTATACCTACTACCTTCTACCGGGAGGTTGGGCTTTGATAATCTGCATTTTACAAAATCACCTAAGCCCATCCTCTCGTTAAGGTACTACCCAGTTACTTCTCCACTGATTGCTCTCCCAGTGAAATTCAGCCCGCTGATGTCCATCGCGCTCCAGGTGCAGCGCGTCCATACTTTCAATCCGATGCACTAAGAGCGCGAAATTATCCTGGTAGCTCTCCGTTGCCGCCAGATCTTGCTCTGACCAATTATCTGGTAATCCGGTGGCATATTGGCCAAGGGGGGTACCCGGAGCGTGCTCGGTCGCGTACGCTTTACGACCATGCTTAGAAATATCACGCCAAAAAACAGCTGCTTCATCGTCACCGTGGTGGATATCGATTTGCCCCGTACACCGCAATTGAATATGGCGGCGGGGGTCCCAGAACAGAGCGGATGCACGGGGCTGGTGTTTTAATTCCCTGCATTTATCCGATCTGATATCGGTGAAATAATATAAGGAGCGTTTTTCGGTCTCTGATTTCCGCAAAACCACGGTTCGCACCCGGGGGATACCCCGATCGTCCATAGTAGCTAATGCAGGAGTTCGCATAGCGGAACTGTGCTCGATGGTGGCCCGAAACAACAGGTTCCAGGCTTGTCGTTGAAAATCGTCCAACTTTGTGAATCGTTCCATATCAGCAGTTAACGAACGAGTTATGGCAAAGTTTTTTAAAAAAAATGATCAAATGTGTGACTTGTAATAATCACCTCCGTCAAAAGACTGACAACGCTCAACAGAGAGCCGGTAAAAAATAAATGGGTTTAGGTGATTTCGATTCGGGAGGGCCAGGTGCCCTCCCATCTTTAACATAAATTTAACGGGGCCCATAACACCTTACAGCCTTGGTATTGGCGGGTTTTCTCCTGCATTTATGATAGGCAAATCACCAAAATTCAAGAAAGATAATGTCCTGACAACCTGCTTAAACAAACTTTTTTTTGCAAGCTGACGGATTAAGCGAATACGAATACGGGTTTAGGTTTTTTCGGGAGTGCTTAATAGCACTCCTTTTTTACAAAACATACCCAAACAAAAAGTAAATCACTTTGTTATCAGATTAAATTGGCGTATTTTCGCAGAAGAGTACGCAACTAATTTTTCGGTTCTCCGTTAAATCCTGTGCAGTAAATAATATTCCTTCTATAAGGAAGGTTTTCATGATATGAATATGGGTTTTAGGTGTTTTTTTGAGGGGTGAAGTTCATCTTCACCCCTTTTTCTATGCCCTGTTCCCCCCTTTTCCTTCCTACAAGGTAGCGTATGCACGCCTTTCCTCTTCAGCCACGAAAGCCACGTTTCATTGTTAGCCCTAACGAAGCAGCGTGACGTCTCCTTTTAGTATTTCCTCCCGGTTGCCCCGCAACCGCACTTTAATAAAATAGACGAAAACCCCGCCGTTCAGTTTTTCTCCCCGATGCGTTCCGTCCCACCCCATGGTAGGATCATTTGGCGGGAAGCTTTCCTGAACGTACAGAAGTTCGCCCCAGCGGTCGTAAATCTGAAATGAAATCACTTCTTCCACCCGCTCGGAAGCCTGAACATAAAAGACCTGGTTTTGGGTATTACTACTTCCGGGAGCAAAAACGTCAGGCAAGTATATTCCCAGATCTTCCCGCACAAAAACCGTAATATCATCCGTAGCTACACAACCATCGGCGGTAATTCCCTCAAACCGGTAAACAGTGGTCCGTTTGGGACTTACCCGAAGTTCAGCTTCGGTACTGATTGTCCGTCCTTCGGATATCCATCGCCTTGTTTCAATTATGCCGCTTACCAAAGGAACCAGGTCAATGCTATCTCCCAATATTATTTCCTCATCGTCCCCCAGGTCAATGGAAAGTGGAGCCTGTTCGTTGGTAATGGTAATGTCCTGGCCGAGTGTACATCCATTCGCATCTTCTACCCGTATAGTCAGATTACCCGGCGATAGATTGGGGAATACAGTATTTGTACTCAACGGCCCCTGCGTTGTCAATGCGTACAAATAAGGTCCCGTCCCCCCCGAAACACCAGTTATCCGCAGGGTTGCTCCCTGCCCTTCCCCACAGGCTGGTGGTTCCAGTTCCCAAAGGATGGAGTCAATGGTTGACTCAAGTGCTTCCAGGCTGATACTCGTTTGCCCGACACAACCGGTGATCGAATCAAAAGCCATGACCGTGTAAGTACCGGGAAGAATACCTTCAATTTCCCGGGGATTATTCCCCGCGATCAAACCACCGTCCGGACCATTCCACTGAATACCAGCCAAGGGTCGTTCACGGGCGTCGACCAGCTCCAGCAATACCGGATTTCCGGAGCACCCCAATGTCCCGGTGGGCTGAATGAGCAACTCCGGCCGGGCGAAATTTTGGGTCACCGAAACAACCGCTTCATTTGTACAACCACTAGTTGTGCTGGTTACCGCAACGGTGTATTGCCCGGGTTCTACCACGGTCCAGACGCCATTGGGAAGAGCAGTCGAATCCCCTGCGAAAATACCCGTATAGACCATTCCCTCCTCTTGGTTGAGAATGGAAATTGTGGTTTGTTCGTTGGCGCACGATATAGGATTACCTGCTGCCAGTTCAGGTTCTACGGGTGGTTGGGTATTCTCGGCTATCACAACGTCCAAAACATCCGTGCATCCATTGACCGTATCGGTCACCGTAAGTTGCAGTGTACCAGGTCCGGTAGCAATCACCTGAGCACTCTGCACATCGCCATCCGGATTGGGGCCACTAATAACCTGCCAGTCAAAGACGGGACTGCTGTTCGTTTGTACGGAGGAACCGGAGGCATCCAAAAGCACCTCCTGTTCAGTACAGGTAACCACAAGCGAATCCCCACCGAGGATCGTGGCGTCTGGGGTCCGTCGATCCGCATCTACAATTACAAATAGCTCCGATTGACATCCGGAATTCACGTTAGTCGTGGTTAGTATGTATCGTCCGGGCTCCGATACAGTTGGCCCCATGATAGTCGCATCGCCTTCGATCTGACCATCTTCCGTTTCCCAGGAAAAAGCATAATCGGAAAGATCTCCACCCAGTGACAGTCGTAGATCAACCGTGGGCCGAGCACAGGTAATGAACTCCTGCTCGGGGGCACGAATGACCGGTCGGCCGTTTGATGACCGTACCACAGTCGTATCCAGTGCGAAACAACCAGTCCGCAGATCTTCTACCCGGAGGAAGACTGAGTCTGACTCTGTAATGCGGATTGAGGGCCCATTTTCCATACTGAGGTCTAACCCACGAGCCGTCGTCCAGGAATACTGCAAGTAGTCAACTACGGGCAACTGGGCATCCAGTAAAACATCCAGTTGATCGCAGGTTAGTGTGTCTGCATTTGGCAAGTCGGGGTCGGGTGGATCTCTTAACACGACCACGTTCACTTCCGTCTGGTTACTGCAACCGTTTTGCGTATTGGTTACCTCTATTTCGTAGGTTCCCGGTAAACTGGCAGAAAGTGTCCGTTCCTCCGACAGGAACATACCCGATTCATCGGTCCATGTATATAAGTAAATCGCAGTATCGGCAATTGGTGCCTCAATGAATACGTCCGTAGCTCCACAACCTATATACTGTGTATCCAGGCCCGAAAGCATGGGGAAATTGGTGGGTGCCAGGATGTGAATCGAATCCAGACTTCCACAATTATTTAATGTATCCGTAACCCGCAGAAAGTAGACACCGGGGCCTTCAACCAGCGGATTCAGACTAGATGCTCCCGTCCGGATCTGTCCATCATCCGTAGTCCATTGGTAGATGATGTTTGCCCCCTCACTGGACCCCTGCCCGTTGAGACGGAGGACCGGCTCATCACAATCCAGCATTTGGTCATCGCCGGCCTGTGCAGTCGGTGCGTTACTATTTTCCCGGACTTCGACATCATCCTGGCTGGTACAGCCGTTGCGAAGGTCACGCACGCGTAATAAATAGGTCCCCGAAGCCCCGATCAGCACCCTGGCACCATCTTCGGAAGGTATGGTATCCAAGGATGGTGTCAGCCAGGAATAGCTTAAGGAATCACCTGCCGGAACTAACTCCTGTCCCAATAGCACCTCACTGGTCAGGCAATCCAATAATTGATCAGGCCCGGCATCGGCGGCAGGGGGGATGGTATTTGCAAATACCTCCACGCTCAACGCCGTGGCAATACCCGATGAGTCCGTAACCCGCAGTTCATACAAGCCAGGTTCGCCGACATTAATAGCCGCTGCCAGGGGGTCGGTCAAAATACTTCCTTCGGAAGTGGACCATTCATACGTACAAGAAGTACAGGGCGCACACAAATCGGCTGTCAGCGTCACCTCGGACTGTGTGCACGTAAGGGTGTCCGGCGTGATAATCGTTGCACAGGGTCCACATGACTGCTCCTCAATAATGAAAGTCTCGGAAACGGAGCAGGCGTTTGTCGTATCGGTTACCAGAAGACTATACGTTCCGGGGTCTGTGATTTGCACGACGGATTGGTCCAGGGCGCCGGCAAGGCCACTACCCGACCATTGATACAGGTAAGTACCGTCCTCCGGGAAAACAAAAGCTTCAAAGGAAAATGTATCTGTCTCACATGGAAAAAACCGGGAACCAAACCGAATATCAGGCAGAGCCGCATCCCTGGTAACCGTTACTACATCCTCCGACCGGCAACCGGTCTCCGAGTCGAGTACTTCCAAAACGTAGGTATCGGCTTCTCCGGTTTCAAACTGGATTGATTGAGACAGCGTATCTCCGGCGGCATTTAACCAGATGTACGAAAATGCTGGTCCGGAATCCGAATTGCGCCCGTCCAGTACGACTCGGGTTTGATCGCAGCGTAGCTCCTGGTCTGGGCCGGCGTCCGCAAAGGGAGCATCGGTATTGCGTTCTACCTCTACCGTGGTGGTATCCGATTGGCCCACCGCCGTATTCGTGACGATCAGTGTGTAAAGCCCCGGACAACGTACGTCAACGACCTGATCGGTGGAATCACTCAGGCAACCAGCCTCCGGTCCCCGCCAAAGATAACTCAGGGGATTGCCATCCTCGGATGGTGAAGCATCTAAAGTGGTCCGTGTAAGTGCACAACTCAGAGGAGCCGGATCAATAATCTGTGCAAGTGGTTCACAATCTACCGCAACTACAGCCGTAGCGGAATCACGGCACCCCAGGGTTGCATCCTCGACTACCAACAGGTATTCCCCGGTATCACTTACCGTAAATACCGGATCCATACTCAGCAGTACGCCATTCCGATACCAGGATGTGGTTC
>JASBTH010000421.1 GCA_030148525.1 Saprospiraceae bacterium
GTAGCCTGCTAAAATACGAATATTGATTGTCAGTGAGTTAGGTTGCAACAACTCTATTATTATGCAAATTCTGTTTTTGACTTTACTTCTATTATTGAATAGCGGATGTTCAGATCAAAACGAAGACAAGGATGAAGTCTATAATTTTAGTTCAATTCAGTTTAATAATGAGTTAATTATGTTTCAAACTGATGATAAATATGGTGAATGGGGAGGTAATACCTATTTCTTAAAAATGTATAGAGATAGTAATTCCGAACAGCTAATGATTGATTACACAGAATATCAAGGAAAAGCAGGTCCACCAGATCCTCCAGAACCAAATTCAAAAGAGAAAATATATTGGTTCACAGGTCAACCAATCCTGTTTGAAAGTTATAGATTAATTGCAACTAAAGAGTTAAAGGCAATTATTTCGAGTTCAATTCAAGAACTAATAGCAGCACGAATTAATAATGATGAATTTGTCTCCATGTCAGGGGTTGTCAATCATGTAATGTATACGGACAGTACGATAATAATTCAAGACTATCCTTCAATAAAGTGGAACAAATTTCAAGAAACGATAAACAAAATAAAGAATGAATAACTGTGTATAACAAGCGACGATGACGATCATAGGCTATCGCCTACGACGCATCGCGCTCGTTCGTTGCTGACGCCATCCTCCCTTCGGTCGGAGGCGTCAGCAACGAACGAGCGCGATGCGCGGGTGTCATGCGATGGACCTTCCCTACGGTCGGCCATCGCACAACACCACGCAAACGCAATCCTTCGGCTCGAAAAAATGTTGACGCTTCGCGGAACACTTTTTCTTCCCCTCGGACTGCGCATCGCGCTCGTCCGTTATCTGCAAGCATATAAAAAGAACGAAATGAATATCAAGTCATTTAATGAAAATATAGAATATAGTGATAATCGGATTGTCACTAAAGTTATTTTGGAAACTTCATTTTCAAAGGAGATTAGAATTCTTTTGAAAAATGGACAAACAATGAAAGAGCATAAAGCTCCGTATCCTATTATTATTCATATTTTAGAAGGTAAAATAGACTTTGGAATAGGAGATGAAATAAAATTGCTACAAGCGGGAGATATTATTACGTTGGAAAGCAATGTTTATCATGATTTGACAGCTAAAAAAGACAGCATTGTTCGTTTAACATTATCCAAATTAGATGATGTCTCTAGAGTAAAGAAAGTCGCTGATAATTCTTAATGTAATGGATACAATAAATAGTCGTGAAGACATTAGTAAATTAGTACACACGTTTTACGCAAAAATTCGAAAGAATGAAGTATTAGGTCCAATTTTCAATAGCCATATTTCGGAAGAACAGTGGCCAGAACACCTTGAAAAACTGACTGATTTTTGGGAAACCAATTTATTTGGAATAGCAAAGTTTAAAGGGAGTCCGTCAATGAAACACATAAACGTTGACAAAAATTTGAACCATTCTATAACTCAAATCCACTTTGGAACTTGGCTACAACTTTGGTTCGAAACAATCGACCAACTTTTTGAAGGAGAACTAGCTTTAAAAGCAAAACAATCAGCTCGTAAAATGTCCACGGGACAATTTTTAACTATATGGAATAATAGACCTGAAAATAAAAAAGCCAGCAGATAACAATGTATATAAAAAATGGGCGAAATAGTAATAATATCAAGGGTTTTGTTCGTATCAAACTATGTGCTTAACTGAAAGTCTAGTGCTTCGAAATCGCCTACTTTTCATATACTAAACCGTTGCTGGCGCCACCCTACTTTCGGCCGTGCCGTATCCTGAATTGCCCAGCATGATGCCTGCTAATCATTCCCAACAAAATTGGCTCTTCCAAAAAATCTTCGATTTACGAAGTTATTGAGATTAGAACCAAACCGATAATTGAACCCAAATCTGGATTCAATAGTATAGGCTGAAGGTAAGGTTACCCGCCCGCTCAAAATATCCTGTTCGGAGAAATCGCCAGCTGCCAGGTAAATCTGGTCCTGCACGTAGTTGCCCTCCACCCTCATAAAGATGGAAAAATTCCCGGTGACCCGGACATCTGCCCTGATATTCATACCTGTGGTCCAGGAGCTAAAATCATCCAGGTAATTTCTCAAACGGTATCCCACTTCCAGGGTACCCCAACGTTGATTTAGTCCCAGACTGGCTCTCAAACTATGGAGGACTCTGGTTTCTTCGGTAACACCGTTAATCGTTTCTTCGACATATTTATTATGCCGTACTTCAACCCCATAATTGACCCTCAGAAATCTGGAGTTCTGCTCTGATTCCGGAAAAAAATTGTACTCTATAGCGGGTCTGAAACGAGTCTGAAATTGATAATTAAAGCGCGTATTCTGAAGGCCTTCTATATCGTATCCATAAGACCATTGGGGTGACATAGACTTCACCAGCTGGTGACCAAATCCAAATTCGGATACATCAAAACTGCTTTCAACTTCATCGATAATTGGATTACCCTCTTCATCCAGAACCGGATCGCCATTTTCATCCACTCTTGGTTCTTTTCGAATCGTTCTTCTCAGCCTTTCCTCTATTCTCCCCGACAGGTTGATTTTCCATTTATCCGTGATGCGGTTAATATTAACGTCTGCACCAAGATTAATGTCCCTGCTCAATTCCTCTAATTCAATGTTCGCATCGGCACCCATATTAAAGACCCAATAATTCCAGGGGTCAACGGTTTCCTGCACGACTTCTTCTTCAGGGCCGGCGCCAGTCTTCATATTGATTTCGATATTCTCTCCGGCTTTGGTTTTCGCAACGAAGGGAGCTAAACCTAATTTGATAAACCGGGTCAGTTTTTCCCGCACTTCATAGTCGGTATCCGTTTGTTTGGTATTTACGTAAAGGGTATCCCTCCTTCCCGCATGGATGTTTTGTTGACCGATAAACAAAAGTTGATATTGTCTTCCACCGCCACCGGATTCGTTATTGATAATCAGCAGAAAGAGATCAGCCGTTTGATTGTCCCTGTAGAAGTCAACCGCTGTAATTTCCGTTCGGATAAAATCAATATCACAGCCTCCGTCCCGCCGCTCACAACCATCGATAAACACCCGGAGTTTATTGGGTACGTCGGAATTGTCAACTAAAGTCTGACTTATTAAAGGAGCAGTAAAAGCGAAGCAGGCCAGAATCAGTAAAAACGGTATTTTTCTCATTTATTAGGGTTAATTTTTGTTGATCGCATCCTTGACATCGAAGTTATACCGACCACGAAGTGGTTGTGCTACAAGGTACTTCGTGCTCGGACACCAAACCAATTCGGAAGTGGTATAGTTGCAACTTGCCAGGTTTTAAATTGCGTTTTACGGTAATTGTTTGAAAACAATTATACATTTTACATCCGTAGTGTCCGGTTAAGAATTCCTTAAATCGCCATAAGGCATTGAAAATAGAAGGATGTTTTTGAGATGGCTTCTAAACAGTTACTAAAGTAAACACATGCAACAGATCTCTTTTTGGCAAACATGGGTAGTGACAGGCTTACTGATGGCGATGCCCGCAATAGTCACCGCACAGGAAGGTGAGCTCTCTCTTGACGACCTGTTCGCAACGCCAAAACTGACGGGTATAACCCCGTCCCGGCCTGCGTGGGCACCAAACAGTGAGCACTTCGCCTTTTCCTGGAGTGAACCGGGAAATCCCGGGCGCGGCCTCTGGGTATCCACCAGCGATGGGAAGGACGTACGCCTCATTTCCGATACTGCATCCGCGTCCGTGCGAGATATTGCCTGGGTCGACGCAAATATTATCGTCAGCCTGCGGGGTAACAACCTATGGCGGACATCACTGAGTCAGGGAGGCGACCTCCGGTTTATGCCCGTCGAGGAAGGGGCACATAACCTGTCGATATCGCCAAGCGGCAACCAGGCAGCGTATATACGGAACGGGGACCTGTGGCTTGCTGACTTCACTTCCAAACAGAATCGCCAGCTCACCGAGATCGGAATTCCCAGTCTCTCGAGCTCACGGAAGGGGCGCTATAGCCGACCGGAACGGGAAATCGGTCCGGGCATTTGGAGCGGGCCAACGTATAAATGGTCCCCGGATGGTAAGACCATCGCGTTTCACGCCGTCGACCGACGCGAGATGCGTAAGGTGCCGTTTCCGGATTACCTTGCTGACGAAACCAATCCCAACGAGGTACGCCGTGGCTACCCGGGCGATCCAAACGAGATTCGCAGGGTTGGCCTGCTCGATGTAGAAAGCGGTACCATTACGTACCTCGATTTGCCTGACCCGCACGCCAACCAGATCATCGACTTCAACTGGTCACCGGACGGTGCGCTGCTGATTGATACCGCATCCGACACGGCAGTTGAACGTAAGTTGTTCGTCCTTGCACCCGGGAAAAGTCAATTGAGTGAGATTTGGCGAGGCGTTCGGGAGAGCCGCATGTACACATCGTTTGGATCTACCTGGCATCCGGATGGGAAGAAGGTCATTTTCTTAAGTGATATGGGTGATCGCTACGGCCTTTATACGATCGATGCCTCACCGTCCGGGGATCGTCCGCAGCTCCTGACAGATCCGTCCTACGATGTACTGTCCGCCCCAAGTATTGCTGGTGATGCACTGTTTTATGCAGGCAACGGCGTTAATCCGTACGAACAACACGTGTATCGCCGGAGTTTGTCCGGTGGTGATCCCGAGCAGGTGACGCGTCTTTCGGGCCGGAACGTTGGCTACCCTTCACCGGATGGCCGGCACCTGGTGTTCATGCACAGCAACGACACATCACCGCCCGAGCTTTACGTGGCAAGCAGCGAGGGCGGTGACGCTACGCGAGTAACCCACTCGCCCTTGCCCGCCTTTACGGAGCGAACCTGGACGGCTGCGGAATACGTTAGTTTTCCCAGTCTGGTAGATGACTACACGCTGCATGCCCGGATTCTGAAGCCTGCCAATATGCAGCCCGGTAAGAAGTATCCGGTGCTGTTCGGGCCCGTTTATTCGAATACAGCGAGGAACCGCTGGGCCGGAAACTATAGCCTCGTACAGCATCTGTTGGCCAAGAAGGGATATAT
>JASBTH010000430.1 GCA_030148525.1 Saprospiraceae bacterium
AAACACGAGTGGCGAAAGAAGGAAAAGGACACCTACCTGCCAAAAAGTAAGCCCGCCTTTATCGAAGTGCCGACTTTTCAGTTTGCGACCATACGCGGAGAGGGGAATCCGAATAGTTCGGAATTCAAAGAGTACGTGGGAGCCCTGTATTCCCTTTCCTACACCCTCAAGATGACCCTCAAGAAACGAGAGGTACAGCCAATGGGATATTCCGATTACACGGTGTATCCGCTGGAAGGCGTTTGGGATTTGCAAGAGGCGGTCAGAGAGACCTATGATGGTACGCTGAATAAAGACGATCTGGCTTATCACCTCATGATACGGCAACCCGATTTCGTGACACCGGATCTTTTTGGAGACATGCTGGATCTCGCCCGGAAGAAAAAGAATCCAAATCCGAAGCTGGACCAGGTATTATTCGAAACCATATCAGAGGGGCCTTGTGTACAAATGCTGCACGTTGGTCCCTTTGAAAATGAACCGGAGAGCTTCCGGCAGATGGAGGCTTTTGCGGAAGCAGAAGGTTTGACCCGCCTGTCGAAGACCCACCGGGAGATCTATTTGTCGGATATCAATAAGGTTCCCGCGGAGAAGTGGAAGACGGTATTGCGGTTCCGGGTGGAATAGGGCGTTTGGGACCAAGGTCCACGGTTCATGGTTCAAGGTCCACGGTGACTAGATTAGCTATGAGCCAGCCCACTTTAATTGAACTATCCCGTCCAAACCGCAGACACCCTGTCGAGCCATCCCTATGATGTTTATTTGATTCCTGATACCAACTGATCCCCCCTGGCCCAATCTACCAAACCATTGGCCCACGGAGTCAAGCACCCGCCCTGCTTTACCCCCATCTTGGCTCTCGAATCAAATCAGTATCCACGATGCACCAGAAAACAATTCACACCTGGCTACTAAGCCTAGCATTACTATCGATCAACATGGCTTGTACGAAAGAGCAGGACCTGACCGAACCCGATCAGGCTTACCTGGAAATACCCGATAACCGCTTCGAAGAGCTGTTGATCGCTCAGGGGATAGACACCGATCAAACCATCGATCAGCAAATCGCCAGGGCCGATGCCGCAGCGGTAACCCGACTCGACCTGAGCGTTGCGGGTAACGAGGAAATGATCAGCGACCTTACGGGCATTGAAGGCTTCGTCAACCTCACGTTTTTGGCGGCAGCCGGACACGAATTTACGGAGGTTGACCTTAGCGCAAATACCGATCTGGATACGCTGATCCTGGCCAATAATTTGCTGTCGGATATCGATCTGAGTAGTAATCCACGCCTGGTGTACGTGGACCTGATCGCCAACGAACTCCTTTCCGTGACCGGATTGAGCAATGCCCGATTCCTGCAATGGCTGAACCTGTCGTGGAATTACCTGGAGGAACTGACCCTGGATAATCCCTCCCTCGAGGTGCTGTCTGCCACCCACAATCAGTTAGGGGTCGTGGATCTGACCAAAGCCACCAATCTGAAAAACCTTTTACTACGGATTAACGAACTATCAGAGATTGATCTTCGGGCCAATACCCGGTTGGAAACCCTGATCCTTTCGGGTAATCAGATCGAGGGAGCCGACCTCTCACAAAATAACCAGCTCACTCACTTTTACATGTCCGGTAATTTGCTGGCCGAACTTGATGTAAGCAGTAACCAAAACCTGATCGACCTGCGGGTGCATAATAATCCGAATCTTAGCTGTATACAGATAGCGGAAGGGCAGGAGATTCCCACCGTATCCTTATCGGAAGGCCAGCAGTTGCGGGTGGATTGCATTTAGACGGCTTAATATGTACGGCTTACGCTGCACGCTCTGAACGGCACGGATTAAGGTGTGAACGTTACGGATGAATGCAAAATGGAGTATATTAAAGCCACTTCCGGAAAACGACCCGTTACATGAAAAATATAAAAGCCATCCTGCCCAGGATTCCCGAGTATTACCTGATCGTCCTAGTGCTACTGGCGGGCTTTACGCCTCCTTTTTCGATAAGTCCGGTTTCCGTGGTATGTGCCATTGCCTTAGTGTTGCAGATCATGTATAAAAACAGAAAAACCGGATTGATCATCGCGGGCCTGTTTATGGTCGTCAACCTGGGTGCTGCTATGGCGTTAATCGCTGAATTAGGAGAGTTTTCCGTCTACCCAATGGAATTTTGGGCCCTGCTTCTCGGAGGCCTGGCACTAATGATCCTTAATTTTACTGTGGTCGGGATTATGATCTACCGGTACGCCTATTTTCTGCATAGATACCCGGCGGATTCAATTCCCGTTTTTTAATTATGGCAATAATCATTTCTAATAATGGCAGAAGCTAAAGACTACTCGGCATTAACTCTTGAAGAGCTGTTGGCTGAAGAAAAAAAGATCAAACGCAACGAGATCACCGGTGCGGTGGTTATCGGTTTTCTGGTAGGGGTGATGATTTTTGGGGTTGCCAGCAACGGGTTTGGTATTATTTACACGGTCATTCCCATCTTACTGATCGGCGGGATCGCGCGGCATTCGGGAAAGCAAAAGCAGGTGCTAAGGGAAATACAGACTGTGATCAGGGCCAAAGAACAGTAACCGAATTGCTCAGATCCTGTAATTTTGACTGATGATTTTACCGGTTTTGAATCCTGGCCGGGCGACAGCCTCTTCCGGGAAATAACGCCCGAAGGGTACGTCGAAGGACCCTTTATGTTTTACCGTAAGGGTACCTACTACTTCATGTGGTCGGAAGGCAGTTGGGGCAACGAGACCTACAAAGTGGCCTACGCGATGGCCGATAATGTGACCGGGCCTTTCGAGCGGATCGGTACCATCTTGCAGTCCGATAAAGAAGTCGCTACCGGCGCCGGTCACCATTCCGTCATCAATACGCCCGGGACCGATGATTGGTATATTGTATATCACCGGAGGCCCATTCCCAACGAAGGGCGTGATCACCGGGTCACCTGTATCGACAGTATGACACTTCACGAAGACGGTACAATCCGACAGGTCAAAATGTCCTTCAAGGGGGTGCAGGAGGTAACAAACAGAATGGGTCTGCATTCTCCGAATTAGGGAATGCCGGCATCCTTTCGCAAAAGCCGCTTCCTGAAACTAAAATGGACGGTTAGGCCAGACAGTTTTACAAAGAAGATCAAAACGATACGGATTCGCCACTATGGACCTCCAGTTACCCTCCATCATTGACGGCGGGCTATCCAACGCCCTGGAAGCACAGGGCTGCAACCTCGATCACCCCCTCTGGACCGCCCGACTATTGGATGAGCATCCGGAAGCGATCGTACGGGCCCACCTTGCGTACCTGAAAGCAGGGGCTCAATGCATCATCACCTCCAGCTATCAGGCTTCGATTCAGGGATTCCTGGACCTCGGATATGATCTGGCTTTCGCCAAAAAACTGCTCTTGCGTACGGTGGCATTGGCACAACGAGCAGTTAACGAATACATGAAGGAAAACGAGGTTCCCGGCCGGCCGCTGATCGCCGCCAGCATCGGACCCTACGGTGCCTATCTGGCCGATGGTTCCGAGTACCGGGGAAACTACGGTATGTCCCGTCAGGCACTATACGATTTTCACCACGACCGAATACAGGTGCTCGATACGTCGGCTGCCGACCTTTTTGCCTGTGAAACGATACCGAGTAGGGAAGAAGCAACTGTCCTCAGCGATATCCTGAGAGACACCACGAAACCCGCCTGGATCTCCTTTTCCTGTCGCGACGAAGCACACCTCAACGACGGTACGCCGATTGATCAGGCCGTCCGGTCATTGGTCGATCACTCCAACGTGCTGGCTATCGGTGTTAACTGCACTGCACCTAAATATGTGTCCGGCCTGATCCGGAACATCAAACCGATAGTCGGCGATAAAAAAATAGTGGTCTATCCCAATTCCGGCGAGACTTATTTCCCGGAAAGCAAAAGTTGGAAGGGTACTTCTGACCCCGAGGTCTTTGTGGCCATGGCCAGTGAATGGAAAGAGCTGGGTGCCGACGTGCTGGGCGGTTGCTGCCGTATCGGGCCCGAGCATATCCGGCGATTGAAGGACTCCTATGACCGGGATTAATGAAATAAATGGAGTGTTGCCTTTTGTCAATGGTGGAAAATACCAAGGCCGGCAGATCCTGCTCCGTAAGGGCGTGCAGGAAATCTTTGGACAAACAGATTGGCCCGGCTTTAGTACGGGCAATGACTATCGGGGGCAAAATTACCGGCACTCCTTTTGGTCGAAAGACCTAAAAAGCGGCAGGTGTACCATTACGGCCACCTACATGCTGGGTTTTGGTGAAAACTACGTGGTATTCCTGCCCTCCGGGGCCATCCTTTTCCGGTTCTTGGATGAGCACGACCTGAATATTGATCTATTTATCAGGCGGGTGGAGCAATTGGAATCGTCTTGCAGATAAACGTTATCTTAATCGGAAAACGCGCACAAAACAGGTATATGAAAAATAGCAGACGCAAGTTTTTGGGCATCAGCCTTGGGTTGGGGCTGGGGTCCATGGTAAAGGCCAATCCATGGCGGGAATTAGCACAGGTCGAAAAGAGTGACAACCCCTTGAAAATTTTGATCCTCGGCGGTACCAGCTTTCTGGGGCCACATCAGATCGCCTATGCCCTGGAGCGTGGGCACGAAATATCCACCTTCACCCGGGGACGAACGGTTCCTAAAATCCATCCGGAGGTTTTTTCGAAAGTGGAATCCCTGATCGGTGATCGGGAAAACGATTTGGAGGCCCTCAAAAACCGGCAATGGGATGTGGTCATCGACAACTCCGGGCGCCGCACCAAATGGACCGAAGATACCGCCCAGCTGCTGCAAGACCAGGTGAAATACTATATGTATACCTCCTCCCTCAGTGTCTTTTACCCCTTCACCGGAGATGATTTCACCGAGGAGCGCCCCTTGGTCACCGAGATTCCCTCGGATGCCAGCGAGCAGGAAAAAGCAACCTACGAATACGGGGTGATGAAGGCGACCTCCGAGCTGGCAACCCTGGAGGCCTTCGGTCCGGAGCGGTCCATCATTGTGCGGCCCACGCTCATTGTAGGTCCCGGTGATCGCACCGATCGTTTCCCCTACTGGGTCGCTCGCCTGGAGAAAGGCGGAGATGTGATCATCCCGGGTGGTCGCGACGAAGTCGTACAGTACATCGATGTGCGAGACCTGGCCGAATGGATGATCCGCCTGCTTGAGGACGAAGCGGCGGGTATCTACAATGGGTCCGGACCTGCTTCCCCCATGACTACCAATGCGTTCGTGCACGGCGTACACGCGTGTTTTAGTTCACCGGTAAACTACGTCCAGATTGACGATCGCGATTTTCTACTGGAGAACGGGATCACCGGGCTGCAGCCGTGGGTGGTTCAGTTACCACAATTCGCCGGCATGTCGAAAAGTGACAACAGCAAAGCCATCGCATCCGGCCTGACCTTCCGTCCCCTGGCCGAAACGGTCCAGGACACTGCTGCCTGGTGGTATTCGGATGCCGTTCCTCCGGAGCGGCGTGAAAATATCCTGACCAACGAGCGGGCGCTGAGTACCCGGGAGGAGGAGATCATTGAGAAGTGGAAAAATAGATAGAAGGAATAATCTCCTGTCGCCTTTGTAACATTCATCTCTCCTAATCGTCTGCCCAACGTAGCACGAATCGGCCGACCATGAAGTGATTGGGATTTCCAATCTCTTCATGGTCAGTTTGTATATGTTTTGCCCGAACCTAAATAAGTATGCATGATCAAACGAGTTTTAGTTCTGCTCCTATGTCTCCCTCAGTTCCTGATCGCCCAACCCACTACCCCGACTTTTGCGAAAGCGGAGGTATTGAAAGACCTGGACTACTTGTACGAGTCCCTGCAAGAAGCCCACTACGCTCTCAACGCCTACGTACCCCAGGAAACGATGGATTCGGTGTATATGTCCGTGAAAAAATCAGTTGACAAGGATTCACTCTCCTTGCTGGAGGCAACCAACACCCTGCAGCAATTGATCTCGGCGGCCAATATGGGTCATACCTATATTGATTTTCCCATCCAGGCCTACATAGAATATGCCTACGCGGGCGGCACCCTCTTTCCGCTGGAAGTCGCCTTCGAGGATGGAAAGAGTCTGGTCCGTACGAATTGGTCAGCCGATGAAGAAATCCCGGTAGGTGGTGAAATACTGCGTATCAATGGTAAGTCCATGTCCGAGATATTGACTGCCATCTATCCGCAAATTTCCGCCGAGCGCCTTTACCTGAAGCAGGCCAAGATCGAGATGTATTCCTTCCCCCGCTACTACTGGCAGGTCTTTGGGCAGCAGGATGATTTCGAAGTAGACATCCGGGCGAATGGAACAGTTGAGACGTACTATCTGCCGGCCGTACCGGTCATCGATGGCTACGAAGCCAGGCGCACCGAGGTGCTCAACGCCACGCTGAACCTGACCTTCTACGAATCTGCCGCCTACCTGAATCCCGGTTCATTCGGTGGTGATCTGGTGGCCTACCAGCATTTTATCGATTCTGCTTTCGCAAAAATCAATGAACTGGAAAGCCAGAACCTGATCATCGACCTGCGCAACAACTCCGGTGGTGACGATGCCTTCAGTGATTACCTGGTTTCCTACCTCGCTGAAAAGCCCTTCCGTTGGAACGCTGGCTTCACTCTCAAAACCAGTGGCTTCTTGAAGGGGCACGTACGACAACACAACGACACCACCAACGCGTATTTCCGGTCGATCCTGGACCACGAAGACGGCGCTATCTACGACTACAAATTCGATGCTTACGAGCCTCAACCGTCTGCCAGACGCTTCAAGGGGGAGGTATACGTGCTGGTGAACCGTCAGTCCCATTCCCAGGCAGCGGTTGCAGCCGCCCAGATCCAGGATTATGGACTCGGCACCATCGTGGGTGAAGAAACGGGGGATTACCCTTCGCTTTACGCCTCGAACTTTCAGTTCAACCTGCCCAAAACGGGCATTCTGGTGCACGCCTCCAAAGGGCGCATTATCAGGGTCAACGGCAGCACAAAAGAGCAAGGCGTTATGCCCGACATCCGCATCCGCGACCACCTCCTCGATGAAGAGGACGAGGTGTTGGAGGGAGTAATCCAACGGATTACGGCAAACGGCCGACGGTCCACGACCGGAGGCTGACGGATCCTGGTTTACGGTATTGGGGGAAGGATTGATTGCTTTTTTATTAAATTCAAACAGTTTCTAAAAATAGCGGTCCATCAAAACCTACCCCCTTATGACACGACAAGAATTCCTCCGTCATTCCAGCCTGGTTCTCGGCGGTGCCCTCCTGAGCTCCGCCTGCGGCCGGATCGGTCAATCGGTGGCTATACCCGTATTCGACCTGCATACCCACCCCGGTCCGTTCTTTTACAAAGGCACTCCGAATGACCCCGGCGATCAGGCCTTTATCGATCGGATACAGGATATGAAGACCGCCGGATTGAATGGGGCTTTTTTCAGTCTGGTAGCCGATCTGCCCCTGCTCCGGCGAACCGATACAGGCATCGTACCCACGGGTACTTTTGAGCCGGACGAAGGCTGGGCGGTATTCACTGGTCAGTTATCGATCCTAAAAGCCTTGCTCAGTCAATCAGGGACCGAATGGGCTTTAGCCGGAGAAGACCTGCGAGCCGGGGACTCCTTCCGGGCCTACATTGCCGTAGAAGGTGGTGACTTCCTGGAGGGCTCCGTGGAGCGGGTCGGTGAAGCTTACGCAGTCGGCGTCCGCTCTATCCAGTTGGTCCACTATGCCCCCAACGATCTGGGCGACCTTCAGACCTCGGCGGCCAGTTATAATGGCCTGTCGCGGTTTGGCAAAAATGTGGTACGCGCCATGAATGACCGGGGTATGCTCATCGATGTGGCCCACGCTTCGGAAGCTACGGTGAAAGCCGTTACAGACCTTACTTCAGCTCCAATTCTGTTATCACACAGCATTTTGCAGGATGGCCTCGACCGACCGGTAGCTGCCCGTGCCATCACGCCGGTTCACGCGCAAATGGTGGCTGATACCGGCGGCGTGATCGGTATGTGGCCATCCGGGTTTTCAATCTCCCTCGACGAATTTGTCGACCACACCAAACGCATGGTCGACCTGGTCGGGATCGACCACGTAGGGATCGGTACCGATATGGACGCTAATTTTAAGCCGGTGATCAGCAATTACAAGGAGTTCTTTTCCTGGAAAGATGCGCTGGCCACGAAAGGCTTTTCTGAGAAAGAAGTAGCGAAGATAGCCGGAGGTAATGCGCACCGTTTGCTACGGGAGGTATTGACGTGATCGTCCTTTTATCCTACCTTAGATGAACTGCCAAAAGTATAGTACCTCGAAGTAAGCGATACTCGAAAACGCATGATCATCCTACGACTCACTCCACGGGGTATTTATTACAATCCTACCGCATGTATCCCGTGGGGCAATACCAATTTCCCGCCGGCATCCACCTTTGGAATAGTGGAGCAAACAGAGGCGTATTGGGCCTTTGAGCAGTTGTCTTTCGACAAAAAAACAGGTCGCCTGGAGGTACAGCCGGTGGATTACGAACCCCGGGATCTGACTTCGTTCCGGGAACAACGGCCCAAATATCCCATCAGGTCTTTGGTCTTTCGGGATATCGACTGGTTTGAACTAAAAAAGATCCTGTATAAATATTCCCCGGCGCTCTTCGAAGGAATAACCCGGCAACCGGAAGCACCTTCTGACGCTGCCCGCTTCGGCGGCATGGACAAATACCCCGGCAAAGTGCCCGATAAAAGGGCCGGGAGCCACAAAGTCGACTTCTCCATCAGCCTGAAAAAGGTCACCTTCAAATACGGCTACGTGGAATTCGAAAAGCCCCTGCCCAACCTGAAACTGCGGGAGGTGATGCGGATCGAGAATAGCTTCATTCTGCCCGAATTCGAGTTTATCAAGCCCTATTTCTTCAAAGTCTTCGGGAAAAAGACCATTCAGGTGCGTGGCCGCATCCTTTTTTCCGAAAGGGGAGAAACCACCCACCAGCTCAATTCCCCGGAGATCGCAATGATCGACGAGCAATTCCTGGCCGGTATTAAGAAGATCATGATCGAAGATGCGGTCAAAAAGCCGCAGATCATCACGGTTGATAAGGGGCTCTTTACCGAAGATGACTTCCTGGAAGGGCTGCACGACGAAAAACTGGGTGACACCCTGTCGCCCAGCGAGCAGGATATCCTCAACACCCTCCTCGATGCGAAAGGGGTACGCAACCGCAAGCAACTGGAATACCTGGCCGGAAAGATCCAGACTTCTTCCGAGAAGATCCGCTTTACGCTGAATCCCAATTTTGGCTTCTTGTTTTTCCATCAGGGCGAGCGGAATACCCACTACATTTGGGAACTGATCAATTCCCACGCCACCTACGTCTGGACCTTCCCGGGCTCCAAGCCCATGCCCGGACATCTGAAGAAGGTGGAGGAGATCATCAACTTCATCCGCATTAACGGACGCACCGCTTACGTTGACAACGTCGATGAGATCTTCCACAAGGTCATCCACCGGGGCGGGCAGTTGAAGGATGCTTTTCCGCGTTGGCGGCACGAATTGAATGCGCTGTTGACCTGAAAACACTAATCACTAAATATCATCTATGTCCTTTGATTTATACTGCTTTCGAAAAGGTTTGGGCTTTACCAAACCACTTCGTCGTCGGCCAAAAAGGTGAGTGTACCGCCCTGGGTGTTGCTTGAATAGCGAACCTGCACTTCGTACGTGACAGCCGCAGCTACATCCACGCTGTAGTCCACGTGGTCACCGCTGTGGATGGGGCCTATGCCCTGGCTGCCACCCTGATCGTTATGCGATTCTGTTTTGAGGCCACTGTCGACGATGAAGTCTTCGGCCTCGATACGGCCGGGAATGGCGAGTGGATCGGGAGGCATCCCGCCCATAAACCGCTCGCGACTCGCCAGCCAGTCCATATCCCAGGTCACCCCGACGAGCCCAGGTCGACCCGGCCGGGGCAACCCGACTCATCGGCTGCGTTGTTGAAGGGACCATTACCGCATTGAAATCATTGAATGCGGGATCATTACTATCGAACACCCGGTAGCCGGGGTGGTTTTCCAGTTCATCACAAATGTCCACTACGCTGTACTGCACGCCGTTGATCAGTACCTTTTTGTTGTCCAGATCGTGATCAAAGGTCGATTCGCACCAACAGAAGCCGTTGGCCTGGTAGCTGTCTTTCCAGTTGGGTTGGGGGTTCCAGTTTTGGCTGTAGGCAAGGCAGAGGGGGGCGCATAGTAGCAGGGAAGAAGTCAGAACAGGTTGCATCATCAAAAAGCATTGTCGGATAGACTTGATACAAAAATATAAGTGAAAGCCAGATAGATTATTTCACGAACAAAGAACTATCTTTCTTACTGTGTAAGCGTTCTTGCTGAGCCTGAAACCTGTCACACCGTGAAAAAAGCATTATTTGTTATCTTACTGGGGCTGTTGACCATTGCAGAAACGAATGGTCAGGATGACCTCCGATCTATTCTTTATTCTTCCGAACAATTTGAATCCATTGTCCAGCGCGGTGAACAGTACTTTCGAAACAAGTATCCAGGTACGCCACTTCGGTCGCTGAGCCGGGGTCAATACCGGGATGGTGAGTACGTTAAATTTATGCGTTGGCAAAGCTATTGGGAGAATACCCTGAATCCCGACGGAACCCTGGGGGATCCCACCGCGTACTGGCGGACTCAGAATACCCGGCAAAACCAACGAAAACAAGCAGTCAGCCCCTATCTTGGAGTCAATTGGACCAATATTTCTTACCCGGATTATATCATTTCGCAAATTGGTCTGGGACGTACTACCTCCATCGGGTTTCACCCTACCAACGCAAATATTTTTTACGTAGGAGCGGCCATCGGCGGTGTATGGCGCACTACCGATGGCGGGCAGACATACACGCCCTTAGGGGATGCACTACCCTTTATGGCCGTCAGCAGCATAGTCGTTAAAAAAGATCGACCCGACCACCTCTTCATTGCCGTCAGTGATCATGTCTGGTATGGCCCTCCGGGTATTGGCGTGTACAAATCTATTAATAGTGGTCAGACCTGGCAACCCACTGCATTGAGCTTTGACCTGGCAGATAATGTTCAATTGTATTGGATCGAACCAGACCCCACCAATCCCGATAAGATGTTCGTGGCTACTTCCGCCGGGTTATATGTTACCCTGAATGAGTTTCAAACCGTCACGCAGGTGAATGACCTTAATACGTTTAATGTCCGGATACATCCGGGAAATTCGAATATCGTCTACCAGGGGGGTAGTAATGGGGAGTTCCTGCGAAGCACCGACGGTGGAAGCACCTTTACTCAAATCCAGGACTTTGGTAACGGTCGGGTTTATATGGCAACTTCTTCGGCCTCAGTTAATCGGGTATACGTGCGAAATGAAACGACCATGTACAAGTCAACAGATAGCGGGGCGTCTTTTCCGGGTTCCGTACGGCTACCTGACAATACGGGCTTATTTCTTTTTGACCCTGCTGATGAAGACCGACTGCTGTTTGGATACATTGGTGTCAATACGGTGACCCAGCGTAGTGATGATGACGGGGCAAATCTATACTCCACCAGTCATTGGCTAGGCCAAAACAATTTACCACTAATCCACGTGGACCAGCGTAATATGTTTGCCAATCCACTGGAGCCGGACTATGTGTACTACTGTAATGATGGAGGAGTCTACCGGTATAAGATCAGTACGAATTCGTTCGAAAACCTGTCGGATGGATTAATGATTACGCAGTTTTATGACATCGCAGTATCGCAAACGGACGAAAATGTCCTTGGCGGAGGCTCGCAGGATAATGGAAATGTTTATCGCCAGAGCGATGGGACGTGGGGTGATTATGCTCCTACGGGAGATGGAATGAACCAGGAAATTGATCCAACTGATGCGAATACCCGGTATTGGTCGTATCAGAACGGGGCCATCAACCGCTGGGTTAATGGAAGTAACACCTCCATCGCACCTCCCGGACAAAATGGCAAGGGTGCCTGGGAAACACCCTTTCGACTCGACCCAAATAACCCCAGCCGACTCCTAATCGGCTACGATCGGGTGTATGCATCAACGGATAAGGGTACAAATTGGGACGATATTAGCGGGGCTATTTTCGGCGGTGATCTGGAGGAAATTGCCATCGCTAAATCGGACTCCGAACGTATATATGCCAGTAGGGGTAATTCATTATTTGTAAAAAGTACTGCCGATAATACCTGGACCACTCGTACTATGCCCGGTAGTATTTCGGATTTGGAAGTAGACCCGTATGATTTCAATGTGGTGTACATCACGGTTCCTGGTTTCACGGCCGGGAATAAGGTATTTAAGTCGACGGATGCCGGTGCAAACTGGACTAATATTAGCGGATCATTACCTAATGTATCGACCGGTGCGATCGAGATCTATGAGGAATTGCCGGGGGGGCTTTTTGTTGGCACCGATGCGGGTGTTTTTTACCGTGACAATACCCTGGCCGACTGGCAGGAGTACGGGCAGCTCCCACATACCAGGGTGGAAGATATTGAAATTCAATACGCGGCTAAGATCATCCGGATAGGAACCCACGGTCGGGGGGTGCTGGAAGCACCCATCATTCTGAATGCTTGTGGTCCGGGCAACCCTGATGCCGATAATGATGGCGTTTGCGACAATCAGGATGTATGTATAGGATTTAATGATCAGCCACTCTATTTAAACGAAGATCCGGTGGCCAGTACGGATTACCAAACCATATCTACGATCAATGCTCAGGTAGTTATTAATTCCGGGTTGGATATACACTACAGAGCCAGTGAGTCCATCACTCTGGAGCCGGGATTTCACGCTAAGGCAGGGGCTATTTTTACGGCTGAGATCGCCGCTTGCCCGGAAAACGCAAGGGCAGATGAGTCTTTCGTCGATCAGAGAGGCCCCCTGATCAGGGAGCACAGCGACACAGAGCAGGCAGTCAAGACACCGCAGGTCCAGGTGTTTCCTAATCCATTTTCGAGCAGGACGACCGTTGCGTACGACCTGCCGGAGGGGACTCCTCTCTCAATTGTCGTAACGGACCTGCAGGGTAAACGACTTGCTACGCTGGAGAATACCAGCTGGAAGGAAAAGGGAAGCTATCAAGTCGAGTGGTTGAACGGTTTACAACACTCCGGGATCTTATTGCTGTTTGTACGTACGGATAAGGAGGTTGTAGTGAAACAACTGGTGATTACCCGTTAGACCAACAACTGTTTTCCAATTGCGTTGGGATGCCCTTTTTGCGGGAAAGAACTATCTTATGGTCATCCGCAAATCACCGTTAACGCCTGCCTATGCCTGCTATATTCCGCTTCTTTTTGGTCCTGCTGGTCCTGACCGGTTGTAACAATATCGGACAGGAAACGCCCATCGATCTTACCGAATTAACCATCGGTGAAATCCATGTTGAATACACATCTGGCACCTTTTCGCTTGTGCAACTCACCCAGGCCTACCTCGACCGCATCGCTGCCTTGGATGAAGAGGTGAATGCCATTACCTATATCAATCCGGAGGCCCTTTCCCGGGCCGAAGAACTGGATCGGGAATTTCAGCGCACGGGTGTATTGCGGCCATTACACGGCATACCCATCATTGTGAAAGACAATATAAATACGGTGGGATTGCCAACCACCGCGGGTTCAAAAGCACTGCAGGATTTTGTGCCGGATCAGGACGCACCCATCATTCAAAAACTAAAGGAAGCGGGCGCTATCATCCTCGCCAAATCGAATATGGCGGAATGGGCTTTTTCGCCCATGCATAGTGAAAGCTCTACCCATGGTACCACCCGCAACCCCTACAACCTGAATCATGTTCCCGCGGGTTCCAGTGGTGGGACCGCCGCGGCCGTCGCCGCTAATTTCGGTACGGTTGGTTTAGGAACCGATACGGGAAACTCCATTCGCGGTCCCTCTTCCCATTGCGCCCTGGTTGGTTTTCGGACGACCCTCGGGCTGATCAGCCGCACAGGTATCGTGCCCCTCTACTTGCGTAACGATGTGGTGGGCCCCATGTGCCGCACGGTGGAAGATGCTACCATCGTCATGGAAGTGATGGTGGGCCTTGATCCGGCTGACTCCATTACCTATTACTCGGAAGGGAAGAAGCATACGGATTACGAGCAATTTTTAAAGGGAAACGACGCACAGGGTAAACGAATAGGCGTGCTCCGTGCGCTAAGTGATCGGGATGTCGATCCGGAGATAAAGAACTTATTTGAGCAGGCCCTGATTGATCTGAGTGTAATTGGAGCCGAGATTATCGATACCGTACATATACCTGGTTTTGACAGCCTTCGTCAGGGCCAGTGGTGCAGTACCTTCAGAAAGGATGTCGAAGCTTTTCTGGCTACTTACGTAAAAAGCGATACACTACAGACCCTGGAGGATATTATCCGGGTCGGTACTGATTCCGACTTTGCCCGTGGGCGTTTGCGGGCCAATGCAAACAGTCAGGAAAGATCAGACACACCCTGCGGGGATGCATACACCGACCAGAAACGAATCGCTTTTCGCGAAGCCATCGAACGGGTCATGGATTCCCTGAGCCTCGACGCAATAGTGTACCCGAGCTGGAACCATAAACCCGCTTCCATAAATCAGTTTCAGGAAGAATATCGCGGAGATAATAGTCAGGTCATTGCACCCCATACAGGGCAACCGGCCTTTACCGTACCAATGGGGTATACCGAGGGCAACTTGCCGGCCGGCATCCAGTTCCTGGGAAGAATGTACGCTGAGCCGACCCTCATCGAGGTGGCCTACGCCTACGAGCAGCATACCCAACACCGTAAGTCGCCTGGTGTTGAATAAGTTTGGTAAGGCATCTATTTATTCCTTTGAGATAGCCAGCTGGCATTTATTGCGCGATAAGCGGGATTAACCTTATGTAGTATTTGGTATAGGGTATTTGGTATAAGGTAGTAGGACTTGCTTAAATCCATATACCCGATACCAAATACTCTGTACCGGGAGAAAATAGACTATGTCCAACCTCCCGTTAAGTGACAATTCTCTCCCTGCCCTCTGAGAAATGTCATTCCTGCCTTCTGTTGGCTCTCCTAATTTGAGGGGGAGTAAAACAGAATGCTATGCTTACCACCAATCCAACCAACCTGTACCGCGAAGCCAAAAAACGGATGCTCGACATCGATCGCGAGGTAAATCGCCCCGAAGAGGATGCTGTGGCACCCTTCATCGGTAATTCTTCCCGCCAGTGTATCAAAGACTTCCTGACCGGATTTCTCACCGAACAGGGCATCCACATCGAGGGTACTCCCGGAATAGATTACCTGCTGAATCGTTGTCAGACGATCGACCCCCGTTTTATGACGGTGGATCCCGACGCCGCACCCTGCCTCTCCGCTGCCGACGACAGTAACCTGGATCAGGCACGGAAATGCTACGAAGTAGCTCAGCAAATTCAGGACCTGGTGCGCTCTGCTTCCGCGAACAGATTATAAACAACTGTTCGTTTTTTGGCGAAAGCCAGAAGCGCTCCCGCCCAAACGTTCAAAAGTTTGACCTATGCCTACTAAAAAAGATATCATTAAATATCCGGGCGTTCGCGTCGCCATGGATGGAAATACGGCTGCCATCATGTGCGAGCGTAATTCCTCGGATGCTGCGGGAGCCTACCCGATCACTCCCTCTACCCAAATGGGGGAATACTGGGCCGACAATGCCGCCAAGGGTTATCTGAATATCTCCGACCGGCCTCTCATCTTCATCGAGCCGGAAGGGGAGCACGCTGCTGCCGCCGTTACGGCCGGCCTGTCTATGACTGGCTTGCGGGCTGCTAACTTTTCCTCCGGTCAGGGGATCGCCTATATGCACGAATCTCTCTACGCAGCAGTGGGCAAGCGCCTGACCTACGTGCTCAACATCGGAGCCCGGGCGATGACCAAATCGACCCTCAACGTGCACGCGGGACACGACGATTACCACGCTATCGACGATACCGGCTTTTTTCAGCTGTTCGCCAAAAATGCCCAGCACGTCGCCGACCTCAATATCCTGGCGCACCGCATTGCGGAACTGGCGCTCAATCCCGGCGTGGTTGCTCAGGATGGCTTCCTGACTACCCACCTGATCGAATCCCTTCTGCTGCCCGAGCGGGAGCTGATCCGGGAATTCCTGGGGCGCCCCGATGACATCATCGATACGCCGACCCCGGCCCAGCGCATCATCTACGGCGATACCCGCCGCCGTATACCCGAGCTGTGGGATGTCGACAACCCCCTCATGGCGGGCATCGTGCAAAACCAAGACGCCTACATGCAGAGTGTGGCCGCTCAGCGCCCCTTCTTCTTCGATCATATTAAAGAGCTTACCGATCAGGCCTTCGCGGAGTACGCTCAACTTACCGGACGCCGCTACGATCGCGTAATGACCTATCGGATGGAGGATGCGGATTATGTCATTCTCGGTCAGGGCAGTGTCGTGCCCAGTGCCGAAGTGGTAGCCGATTACCTGCGCAAAACCCGTGGCATTAAAGTCGGTGTTGTGGACCTGGTCATGTTCCGCCCCTTCCCCGCCGATCGCATCGGAGAGCTGCTGAAAGGCAAAAAAGGCGTGGTGGTGCTCGAACGCCTCGACCAACCCCTCGCCGTGGATAGCCCCATCATGCGGGAAGTACGTTCTGCCCTCCATAAATGCCTGGAGAACGGATCGGCGAAAAAGAACAAACCATACCCCGAGCTGGCTAGTTATTCCATCAAAGATTTTCCTGCCTTGTACAGCGGAAGCTTCGGTATGGGTAGCCGGGACCTGCAGCCGGAAGGCATCGTCGGGGCAGTGGAGAATATGTTGCCCGATGGCGACCAGAAAAAACAGTTCTACCTGTCGATCGATTTCATTCGCGACAAACCTTTCACTCCGAAACAACGGATATACCAGGAATCGGTCGCCGAAGCGTACCCCGGGGTCAAAGACCTGGCCGTACGGGGATCGGAAAACCCCAACCTCATGCCGAAGGAAGCCATCACGGTGCGCTTCCACTCCATCGGTGGCTGGGGAGCCATCACCACGGGTAAGAACCTGGCGATGACCCTCTTCGATCTGCTGGGGTACGATATCAAGGCTAATCCCAAGTACGGATCGGAGAAAAAAGGGCAACCAACGACGTACTACCTCTCGGCTGCACCCGAGCCCATCCGCATCAACTGCGAATACTATTTTGTCGATGTGGTGCTCTCCCCGGATCCGAACGTCTTCAAACACACCAACGCACTGGCCGGACTGAAAAAAGGCGGCGTATTGATCATTCAAAGTGAGAAAAAACGACCCGAACAGGTGTGGGCGGATATTCCCAAAGCCTACCGTAAGATTATTGTCGATAACGAGATCCGGGTGTTCTACATCGACGGATTTCGCATCGCCCGTGAGGAAGCAACGGACCCCGAACTGCAATTGCGCATGCAGGGGATCGCTTTCCAGGGCGCCTTCTTTGCTTCTTCACCGCTTGCGCAAAAAGCCGGACTGACCGATGCTACTTTGCTCAAAGCCATTGAGGCGCAGGTACAGAAAAAATTCGGCAGCAAAGGCCAGCGCGTGGTCGACGATAATATGCGCGTCGTGAAACGCGGATTCGACGAGGTCTACGAGGTCACGGATAAACCTCTGGAGGTGAACCAACAAGCCGAAGCCAATGGCGCAGTCGCCAACGGACTGCCGGCCATGCTGAAGAGCCTGCCCCAGAGCAAATCCAAGCTCAGCGATATTCATCGGTTCTGGGAGCAGACCGGCGAATTTTACGCCCGCGGGAACGGTAGCGACAACCTGACCGATCCGTTCATCGGGCTGAGCGTGATGCCTGCTGTTTCCTCGGTATTCCGGGATATGACGGGTATTCGCTTCGAGCACCCCGAATGGGTGCCCAATAATTGTACAGCCTGTGGTAACTGCTATACCGTTTGTCCGGATACAGCCATTCCGGGGCTGGTCAGTGATCTGACCGATGTGCTCGACACGGTAGTCAAACGCGTCCAGAAGCGCTACGGTAACCTTCAGCATCTGCCACGCGCGGTACGCCAGATGGAGGGCCAGATCCGGCAATTGCTTAACGGCAACCGGAACGGAGCTACCGTCAATAATCTCATTCAGGATGCCATCGATGAGGCCGTAGCCGGCAGTAACGGCGACGGCAGTGCCGCCCGCGAGCTGGAATGGTTCCGGGACGAATTGGGCGATTTCGATTTTGCCCTGACCCGGCCTTATTACGACCTGTTGGAGAAAGACCAACCCAACAGTGGCGGCCTCTTTAGTATCACCCTCAACCCGACCACTTGTAAGGGTTGTATGGCCTGTGTGGAGGTTTGTAACGACGATGCGCTGCGCATCGTGCCCCAAACCGACGAGACCGTCGCCAACCTGAATAAGAATTGGGAACTGTGGGTCGATCTGCCCAATACGCCCGATAAATACAACCGCATCGATGATCTGGAAGAGAAGATCGGTCCCCTGGAGACCATGCTGCTCAATAAAGAAGCCTACCAAAGCTTCGCCAGCGGCGATGGAGCGTGTCTGGGGTGTTCCGAGAAGTCAGTCATCCACCTCTTTATCGCCACCGTGGAATCCCTCATGCAACCGCGGATCCGCAAGCACGTGGCCAAACTAGAGGACCTGATCGCCCGTCTCGAGCAACACATTCAGCAAAAACTGATGGGGACGGTCGATATTACCGATGCCGACCGGGTCGCTCAGATCCTGGCACAATCCAAAGACCGGGACCTGACCATGTCGGGCATCGCCCAACAATTGGAAGCTGGTGCGGAAAGTCAGCCCATCGACCAGGAATGGCTGCGGGAAATGACCCAGTTACTGGCCAAACTAAAAAACCTCCATTGGAAGTATACGGATGGGCAAACCGGACAGGGACGATCCACTATGGGTATTTGCAATGCTACGGGCTGTACCTCGGTATGGGGCAGTACCTATCCCTACAATCCGTATCCCTTCCCGTGGGCCAACCATTTATTCCAGGATTCCACCTCCATGGCCATGGGTATCTTCGAAGGCCACATGGCCAAGATGGCCGAAGGCTTCCGGGCGATCCGCAAAGCGGAAATGGAGCTGGATGGTAAATACAACCGGGCGAAAAGTCGCGAATTCTTTACCTACTTCAACTGGCATCAGTTTACGGAGGAAGAATGGTTGCTATGCCCGCCGGTAACAACGATCGGTGGGGACGGTGCTATGTACGATATCGGGTTCCAAAACCTGTCGCGCCTCATGGCCTCCGGTAAGCCCATCAAGGTCATTGTCGTCGACACTCAGGTGTATTCCAATACCGGTGGTCAGGCTTGTACCTCCGGCTTCATCGGCCAGGTCTCCGATATGGCTCAGTACGGCAAAGTGCAGAAGGGTAAAGAAGAACCCCGTAAGGAGATCGGACTGATCGGTATGGCCCATCGTAATACCTACGTGTTGCAGGCATCATTGGCCAATACCAGCCAGATGATCGAGGGCTTCATCGACGGACTCACTACCCGGCGTCCGGCCCTGTTCAACCTGTATACCACCTGTCAGCCTGAACACGGAGTGGCCGATGATCTGGGTACCCACCAGGCCAAGCTGGCCCTGGAGTCGCGAGCGTATCCCATTTTCAAGTACAATCCCGACCACGGACTCAAGACGAGCGAAGCCTTTGATCTGAGCGGTAACCCCGCTATGGATCAGGTATGGCCGACCTACATGCTGAAGTATCTTGAAAACGGTCGGGAAAAAAGCATGGAGATACCCATGACTTTTGCCGATTTCGCGATCACCGAAGGACGCTTTCGCAAGCATTTCCGCAAGGTGCCCCGCGAAGCCTGGCAAGACCACATGGTGCCCCTGGCCGACTTCCTGGAAATGGATGCAGCGGAACGCGAAGGCCATTATCCCTACATCTGGGCGGTGGACCGCAAACAGCAGCTTAGCCGCGTACTCGTGGCCCAGCCCATTGTGGAGTCGTGTGAAGATCGACGCAACTTCTGGATCCTGCTCCGCGACCTGGCTGGCGCGGATACCAAGCCCGCGGATGATCCGGCCGAGCTGGAAAGCCGGATCCGTACCGAGGTAGTTGGCAAGATCGCCCAGGGTTTGCTGCAACTGGCCGGTGATGATGGGGCTGGTCTGGTCGATCTGGCAGCGTCATCACCTACCGCTTCTGAGGAACCTAAGGAGCCCGCCAGTGATCCGGCTGATTATCTGGCCCCATGGCTGGAGACCGAGCACTGTACCGCCTGCGATGAATGCGTCAACCTAAACGGTAACATCTTCGCCTATAACGGGGATAAGAAAGCCTACATCAAGGACCCTCACGGCGGCCCCTACGCAGACCTCGTCAAGGCAGCCGAGAAGTGTACGGCCAGGGTGATACATCCCGGTCTGCCTGCCGACCGCAACGATCCGGCTCAGGAGAAATGGATCAAACGCGGCGAGAAATTTAACTAACGGGAGGTTGGGCATAAGGCTATTTCACAAAGGAATAGTAGCGAAGGCCTAACCTCCCGGTACAGGGTAGTAGGTAGAGGGTATAGTGACTTCCGCATATCCTAATACCCTATACCTACTACCATTATCTAAAAATTGAATCAGCCTTTCGGCAAAAAACAGGACGCATGACCCTGAATCTCTTTCGCAAAAAAACCTTCAGGCACGGGGTACACCCGCCGGAGCACAAGGACCAAACGAATGGCCTGCCCATTCGGCAGTTCCCCTTTGCGCCGGTGATCATTCTGCCCATGTCGCAGCACATCGGTGCCCCTTCGAAGGTGATCGTACGGGAAGGGCAGGAAGTTATGCGCGGGCAACTTTTGGCGGAAGCCGACGGCTACGTATCGGTACCTACCCACGCTCCCGTATCGGGTCGCGTACGCAAGATCGGTAACGTACCCACCATCTCGGGTCAGATGACTACGGGCATTTATCTGGAGCCGTTCCCCGGGGCTAGCCAGGCAGTCTGCGCCGGTACGCCGGTCGACCTGGACACCGCGACTCCCGATGCCATCCGCGATGGCATCCAGCGGGCGGGGATTGTAGGGCTGGGTGGCGCCGCCTTCCCTACACACGTAAAACTGAAAGTGCCGGAAGGCAAAACCTGTGAGGTCCTGATCATCAACGGAATTGAATGTGAGCCCTACCTCACTACCGATCACCGCGTGATGTTGGAACAGGCCGGCGACATCTTTACCGGCATGCGGTACCTGCTGAAGGCCACCGGTGCCAGCCGGGCGATTATCGGCATCGAGGCCAACAAACCCGATGCTGCCGATCACCTTTCACGGGAAATGCCGACGGACCTGCCGGCGACGGTCGAAGTATTGCCGGTGAAGTATCCGCAGGGAGCCGAAAAGATGCTAATCACTGCCCTGTTGGGACGCGAAGTTCCCTCCGGTGGCTTGCCCATCGACGTGGGCGTGGTTTCCGTAAACGTAGCCACCTGCGCGGAGATCGGCCGCCTGTTGCCCACCGGACGAGGTATCCAGGAGCGGGTGGTGACCATTACCGGTCCCGGCGTGGAGAAGAAGGGCAATTACCTGATACCGATCGGTACGCCCCTGCGCTTCGTCCTCGAGCAAGTGGGAGCCTCCGAACGCATCAGCGAGGTGTATATGGGCGGGCCCATGATGGGCGTGGCGGTATCCAACCTCGATATATCCATTGTGAAGGGGACTTCTGGCATCGTGGTTTTCCCGGAGGAGGACGTTTGGCATCCCGAAAAGGTATACCCCTGTATCAAGTGCGGGGCTTGCCTCGACGCCTGTCCGCTTTCGCTAAATCCGTCGCAACTGGGAATTCTGGCAAAACACGAGTCGTACGATCTGATGGCCGAGGATTACCACCTGATGGATTGCTTTGAGTGTGGATCCTGTGCCTACGTATGCCCCTCGAATATACCGCTAACCCAATATTTTCGGATCGCCAAACGCACGGTGAAGCAACGCCGCGCCAAAGCCTAATTGAATAGCATGGTGCAGTCAACCCTACGGATCAGCTCATCGCCCCATTTGAAGCGGCGCACTACCACCGATGCCATTATGCGCAACGTAGTTTGGGCTATGCTTCCGGTGGCGGCCTTTGCGGTGTACAGCTTTGGGCTGGGCACGCTGATGCTGTTGATGACGACCACTGTAACCTGCGTGCTGACCGAGCATGTTTTGTGCCGACTGTCGGGTAAGGAAAGTACTATTTCCGACTGGTCAGCCGTGATCACGGGCTTATTGCTGGGACTTACCCTGCCCCCGATCTTCCCTTTATGGATGGCCTTCGTGGGCAGTGTGATCGCTATGGGACTGGGCAAATTCATCTTTGGAGGGCTGGGCTATAATGTATTCAACCCCGCTCTGGTGGGCCGGGCGGTACTGCAAGCTGCCTTTCCGGCCGCCATTACCACCTGGTACCCGGCTTTTACGGCCAATCGCTTTACCGAGGTGGCTACCTCTACACTGGCGTTGCCCTTTATGCGTCCGCCGACTGTGGATGTAGTTTCCGGAGCCACCCCTCTGGCGGCCTTCAAATTTGAGGGTGTCCGAACCGAGACCACCGATCTGGCCCTGGGGCTGATCAGTGGATCCACGGGCGAGACCTGTGCGTTGCTCATTATCCTGGGCGGCATCTACCTGATCGCCCGCAAGATGATGAACTGGCGGATCCCGGTAGCGGTGCTGGGTAGTGCTTTTGCCCTGAGCGGACTGTTCTACCTGATCGATCCCGGCACGTATCCGCACCCGGTCTTTATGCTGTTCTCGGGTGGGCTGATGCTGGGAGCTGTATTCATGGCCACCGATATGGTGGCATCCCCGCTGACGCCCCGCGGCGTATGGGTGTACGGTGCTTTTATCGGTGTGGTAACCATCGTCATCCGTTTGTGGGGCGGCTTACCGGAAGGTGTGATGTACGCCATCCTATTAGCGAACGCGGTTTCGCCCCACATCGACGGCTGGATACAGCCGCGGGTGTACGGAACGACCAAAAAAGCGGTAATGACATGACAGCATCAACCCAACAACAACCGGTACCGGCCGCTCCCCGGAGTGGCAAAATGCTCCGTGCTATGGTGGGCATTGGCATCCTTTGTGGATTGATGATCGTGCTGACCTACGAGGGAACCCTGCCCGTGATCGAAGCCAACCGGGCCGAAGCTCTGGAAAAGGCCATTTTTCAGGTGGTCCCGGGAACCGAAGAAACCCGACCCTTTCGGTGGACGGGTGATGGGTTCGCTCCGCTCACCGCTGGTCAAACGTCGGAAGACGAGCTTATTTACGCGGGCTATAACAGTTCA
>JASBTH010000431.1 GCA_030148525.1 Saprospiraceae bacterium
ATATACCGCTTCCGAAAAGGTTTGGGCTTCGCACAACCTTTTCACGCGAGTATATACCGACAACGAAGGACTGCGAAGCAAAACCACTTCGTTATTGGTATAGTTGTTCCTTTTTTGCGAAAGCTAAAAAACAAAGCAAAAACAGGCTTCCCACATGTAGCACCCGGGAACCCTGTTTTCCCTTTCGTACGAATAATACCCGAAAAAGCCGGGCTTACAAAATTCATTCGACGCACCCCATGTTCCTATCCATGGAAGGTTAACAACGGAATTCTTGTATTCATTGCCATGCGTTTGCTAAAGCTGGAATGGAACAGTCGCTCCCATAGCCGCCGGCGCGGGATGAACAAAGCGAGCACATCTACTTCCTTTTCCTTGATAAATTCATTAAGTCCATTTTCAATGGAGTCATCGGTCACTACATTATACCCGGCAAAGGTTGTAGAGCTATTTGCCAATTGTAATTGTGGTGCGGCTTCAACTTCATCCTGGCTGACGTGGACAAAATGTACTCGGGCCTTCAGGTTTTCGGCCAGGTCCATAAGGGTACGGATGGCTTTGGTGTCGTTGGGATAGAAATCCGTGGCGTAGGCAATCTGTTCGATCCCCTGGAATTCAGCTTGTTCGGGAATGGCGAGTACGGGACAGGGAGCGTGCATCATGGTATGGCTAGTGGTACTACCCATGAGTTTTTCCATGCGGTTGTGTTCACCTTGCATGCCCATCACGATGAGGTCGTAATCGCCGTCCATGGCAGCTTCGGTGATTTCGGCCGAAATAAAAATCCCGTAATCAATGCGCGTTTTACCAACGTATTCTTTATTAGGGCCTTTAATAAACTCAGCCATGTGATTAGCAACCTGTTGCTTTTTTTCGTAAAGCATGCGGTCAATCTGGTTAGGTTGTACACTGCTGGCATCCGCTACGGGTAAATGGAAAACGGAGATAAGATCAATGGTGGCATTCATTTTTTTAGCCAGTTCAACCGCGTACGCAAATGCATTTTTTGCAGTGGGAGAGAAATCAGTTGGAAATAATATGGTCTTTTTCATGGTTTTCGGATATAAGTATGAATTAATAGTCGTTTTGATGCTCCTCTTTCTGGAAGTCAATACTCAGTACGGGTACACGGCTGTGGTTGACGAGGGCTTCCACGTTGCTGCCTACCAGCATTCGCTTGATAGGGTGGCGATCATGGTTGGAGATGCCGATCAGGTCAGCTTCCAGTTCCTTTGAAAAGGATCGGATACCCTGATCTACCGTGAAGTCCCGATAGATGTGCACCTCACTTTTGAACGGGGCGCATAGTTTCTGATAGTCCTCCAAAACCTCCCTGCTCAGCACGTAGGGGGGATCGAACAAGGAGGAAGTGTGAATAGTAACCAGGTGAAATTCCGGAACAAAATGCTTGACCAGGTTCTTGAAGGCCAGGAACGCTGGACGGTCTTTCGGGTAGAATCCAGACGCAAAGACCACCTTGTCAAATTGAATGCTCTTCAGGGGCTCTTTCAGGATAAGCACGGGACAGTGGACGGTTCGAACCACCTTTTGGGTATTTGATCCCACAAAAAACTCCTGCTTACCGCTGGCACCATGCGAACCCATGATGATCAGATCGATGCCGTGTTGATCGACATAGGAAGCGAGCGCTTTTGGTAAAGGACCGTTAAGGACCCGCGTAGTACAGGTAACATCAGAATAAGGCATCATCAATTGTTGTAATCGATCTGCGACGGAACTTGCGGCGGCTATTTTGGGGGTACCTCCATCCTCTGTTCGTTCCGGTTTGCCCGCTGATTTGGCGGCGTGGACCAAATGGAGTTGGGCATCGAACCTACGTGCAAATTGCAAAGCTGCATCCAGGGCATATCCGGCAAAGACCGAAAAATCGGTAGGTACGAGGATGTTTTTCATAACGATAAGCTTAACCGAAGGGGCGTTTTTGGCTAATAGGGCCAGGTTTAATCCCCATCGTTCTACAGCAAAGGTGAGGCTAAACGGCCACATAGTAAATGATGATCATCAACCCCGGCTTTGATAATTATCAAACCGGAACGTACAGAAAAAGGCAGCCGCAGATTTCTCCACGGCCACCCTCGTCCTAGTCGCAAAAGCCACTCTTTACGTACCTGAGAAAACGTATACTCCCGGCACGCATATTTTTATACTAGTATACTAGCGGTAATGATTGATTAAATCGTTACTGGTAATCATTCCTATCAGGTTCTGGTCGCTATCGACAACTGGTAAGGCGTGAATACATGCTTCAGCCATAATTTTCGCTGCTTCCATCAGGTCGCTGTCCGGCCCGATCGTACGCAACGGCATCGGGGTCATAACGTCGAGCACGGAAATATGCTCGTTGATCGTGCTCTCATTGGTATCAGGCAGATTGGGAAATCGATTGGATACGACTCCGAGCACGTCTGTGCTGGAAACCATCCCAATCAATTTGCGATCAGCATCAGTAACGGGTAAGTGGTTAATGCTCATTTCCTGGAACAGGCGCTGAATCTCTGTAAAGGAATGACCTTCCTGAATGACCAAGACGCGTTTGGTCATAATATCTTGTACCCGGTTAGCTATGGAAGAGGACATAATTTATTGGCTTTTAAAGTTTGGACTGAAATGAATTTGGTATTTGTTCGGTTTTTGCGTTAGTAGCTAATTTTCCCCGATGGTTTTGTTTGCCCAATGTCCAGTTGTCGGTACCCCAGGTTTCGACCCAGCGTTCTCCGGAGAGTCGATAGATCTGGACGTGGAGTCCGTAGATATCACTAAGCATGCGTTCAAAATCACCGGTCTTTTGCTGTTCGTCTAATTGAAAGAATCCGGTCGCCCGCACTTGTCGGACTTCTCCGATCAGCTGTTCAGGACTAAGCCGGTTGGCAGAGTGGCTACTCATGCCTTCTTTGTGAGGTTTATCAAAGAAAGCAATAGTTAAAAACGGAAACCGCATTCGGAATTCCGTAATTAAGAGTCCCAAACGAATGTCATCTTTAATGTTCATCACTATTGCATTTCAAATGTAAGTAGATGGGATTCCTCGTTCACTGACAAAAAGCAGGTCAAGTCCTGACTTTCGTCAAAGGCCAGGACTATTGATCTTCGTACCAGTCACCTTCCGAGAATTTTTTCTGACTCTGTTCCCGGGCCTTTAGAATAACGTACACCTGCACGGCGATTAAAACGGGTAGCAAGGCAGTACCGATGATCAGCATCAGGTTACTCGGAAAAGCGATCATAAGTGCTACAACTAGTAGCAGGACCACAAAAATCCAGATAGTCCAGGTGGAATAGTGCATAAGTGTTTATCATTCAGTTAGCGGTTCCAGTGTATCACCCATTGCTTCCTGTTGCTGAAGCACGGATAACCAGGAGCCTCCGTTATATAAATCGGTAAAACCAATTGTTTTTAGGGAGTGTATGACCAACCCTGATCGCCATCCGACATTACAGACAAATATCCATGGTCGGGGCAATTCAGCAAGTTCTGATAAATAGTACATGTGCATATCCCATGGGATATTTACGGAGCGATGAGCGTGTCCAAGTAAAAACTCTTCCGAACTTCGGACATCAATGATGGTTCCTCGCCGGGCGTTGGGAATATCGACCAGGTACATAGCGGGAGGATTTGTGCATCCGGTTTAAGTCGGCTGCGGTTCGTACTGGATATTCAGTGTCGTACAAACTAATTAGTTCTCCCTTATGATGTGGTGATGGATGTCAATGCTGGGCGTTGACTTTTATCAGGAAGAATCTTAGTGAGGCTGAGGTTAAGGTTGAGGTTCCTTAACCTTAGAATTTCAGGCTCCTTAACCGTCGAAGAGGATACGGGCGCGGGGCTCGGTAGTGATTAGCTGTGATGATTAGCTGCTTATACCCTGACGAGTTACGTCGTGGATGACGGTGCATTGGGCGCTAAGGGAATATATCAGGCCACAGTGATTAGCGGAGCCCGACACCCGGCCCACCACTTTAGTGGTCTACGGTTACGCCCTGCGCGGCGGCCGTCGCGAATCACTGTGAACCTTTGCGGGCGTTGCGAGAAAAGGGAATGACGGTCCGTGTTCCATTACCGCAGGGCGCGGTATTTAGCGGCATTAGCGGCATCGATCCGGGACATGACCCGTATGACGGTATTCTTTTCCTGGGGAGTACCACGCTTGAATATCTCAATAACCTCTGAGGACTTGGCATTAACAAACATTTGCAGGATCATTGCATTCGGGTAATTCTGGAAAACACCCTGTAATACATCGATCGATTGCGCCATCACAGCCCGGCCCGAAGGGGTGTCATCGGCCATGACGTCCAGGGCGTGGCGGTGGTAATTGTACATGGCCTCCCGGTACGGTTTAATCCGGGGCGACAGCAGGTTCTCAATAATCCAAAAACGGTTGCGGTTTCCGTCTTTCGACTGCCAGCCCGAGTAAGTCTGAGCTGCCGCCTGTGGAATACTGGTCAGGATTTCATTGGCGATCTGGAGGTAGGATTCTCCCCCGTAGAGGGCAAAAGAATCGTAGTCCAGTCCCAGGATGATGTAGGAGTAAAAAGACAGTACGGCCGAGAGGTTATCGTTGAAGGCATTGCGCGAAAAACGCAGGGGTTGATACTGTTCGTAGGTAAACGTCACCTCCCGGTCAATATGATTGAGCAACGGGGTTTGGTAATTACTGTTATATACCGGGCGGGATGCCTGAATGGCGAGGTCCGCTTTAAAGCTGGTGGGGGATAATTCCTCCTGGATGGTCAGCAAAATATTGCAATCGATGCGCTCGATATTTTCGTAGGCGTCATCGGTCCATTTCGTATTATTCATAAACTCCTGGACCGTCTGCTGCAGTGTTTCAAAAACAGCAGGATCCACCGTTTGGAGTTTTTGGGTATTGATACGCACCTGGCAATTAAATTCCTGCCCAGAGGCCTTACTCGAAATCAACGAGGAAATAACGATAAGAGTGAGTATTATCCTTCTCATAGCAAATCTATCCTTTTACTGGCCACCACTGCTCCGCAACATCCAGAATGTCTGTAGCCACCTGTTCTTTTGTTTTTAACTCAAATCGGCGCAGCTTATTGTCTGCGGCCGTCAGGATTGACACCTTATTCGTATCGTGCTGGAACCCTGCTCCCTCATCCTGGAGGGTATTCAGGACAATGGCATCCATGTTTTTCCGGTTGAGTTTTTGGCGGGCGTGCTCCTCACCGGCCTGGGTCTCCAGGGCAAATCCGATCAATCGCTGGTGTGCTTGTTTTTGTTTTTCCAGTGTAGCTGCTATATCGGGGTTTTTCACCAGGTCGAGGCGCAGTGCGTCCTCCGTTTTCTTGATCTTTTGGTCAGCCGTCTGTTCGGGTCGGTAATCAGCTACGGCTGCTGCAAAAATCGCCAGGTCACATTGCTCAAAAGCTCCGGAAGCTGCTTTAAACATCTCCCGGGCCGTGTCAACCCTGGTCACCTGCAAATGAGCAGCCGCTGGGTTCAGTACACTGGGACCCAGGATTAAATGAACATGTGCGCCTCTTTTGGCTGCTTCCAGAGCCAGGGCGACACCCATTTTGCCGGATGAGCGATTGCCAATATAGCGAACGGGATCAATGGGCTCATGGGTGGGACCGGCAGTGATCAGCACTTTTTTGCCGGCCATGGTTTGCTGTACTTCCGGCTTGCCCTGGCTTTCGCCAAAAAAGTGGTGCAAATGCCCGACCAAATCCTCGGGTTCCGCCATTCGGCCTTCGCCGGATAGTCCGCTGGCCAATTCGCCATTGCCCACCGGGATCAGGTGATTCCCATGATCGATCAGGCGTTTCACATTAGCCTGAGTAGCCGGATGAGCCCACATATCGAGGTCCATAGCGGGCGCAAAAAAGACCGGACAACGTGCCGACAGATAGACAGCGGCCACAATCGTATCACACAACCCGTTGGCGAGCTGAGCCAGGGTGTTCGCGGTGGCCGGGGCAAGGAGCATAGCGTCGGCCCATAAGCCCATCTCCACGTGATTATTCCAACTTTCTTCGGAAATGACCTCCGAGAACACGGGGTTTTTAGACAAGGTGGAAAGCGTCAAAGGCGTAATAAAGTGCGTCGCTGCCGGTGTCATGAGTACGCGAACCTCAGCCCCTGCCTTGATGAGCAGGCGAATGGTAGTTGCCATCTTGTAAGCCGCAATGCTTCCGGAAATGGCTACAATAATGCGTTTGCCTTCGAGGTGACGCATGGGGAAAGAGGTTGGAGAAGAGATCGATGCCCAATTTGGGCTGGTCAAAGACTCCGGGCTCGAAAGGTGTTTCCGGCCCCGGAGTCACTAACGGACGATTTTAGTCCAGATCACGCTCTCTGCGCTCGTTCATGCGCCAGTACAATTCGCCATTGAGATACTCCTCGGTGGCGATGATGGCGGGGTTGGGCAGACGCTCGTAAAATTTGGAGATTTCGATCTGCTCCTTGTTTTCGCTGATCTCTTCGATAGTGTCGGAAGAAACAGCGAATTCTTCCAGCTTTTGGTGTAGCTCCTGCTTGATGTCAACATTTAACTGACGAGCGCGCCTGGAGATAATCGCCAGTGCTTCGTAAATGTTACCTGTATTTTCGGCCATCCCACCTACGTGACGGGGTTGTACGTTGGCGTCAATGGCTTGAACTTTAGTTTTGATATCCGACATTTTCCAGTCCTTTTATTTGTTGTTCTGAATTTTCTTTGAAGCGCTCGACATCTGACCGGAAGTCGGACGTTTTATACCTCCGCAAGTATTCGTTGGCCAGGGTGAGCACTTCTTCGTAGCGTTCCTCCTGACGGGTAACCACACTGTTCTCCGCCAGTAAATACGCTGAGTTCACGATGCGAAAACGAATTTCGGCTGCCCGATCGGTATCGGGAAAATCTTTTAAAAGGTTCTCAAATACCTGAATGGCAGCCTGGTACTGGCGCACATTAAAGTAGAGTTTGCCTTCTTCGAGGGCTTTTACCTCCAGCTTGTCGCGCATCTCATCAATCAAACGGTTGCACTCATCAACACGTTCGCTGTTTGGGTGCGTATTCACGAATAACTGAAACTCCTCGATCGCCTGATTAGTATACGACTGATCAAGTCGAAAGGTTGGGGAAAGCTGGTAGTTGGAATAAGCGGACATGAAATCAGCCTCTTCCCGCAAATCACTGGTAGGGTAGGTCTGGGAGAAATTTTTAAAGTAGTACGTGGCCAGGATGTAATTCTCCAGATTGTAATACGTATAGGCGTATTTGAAGTAAATATCCTCTGCCTCCTTTTGGCCGCGGTAACTGCTGATTACCAATTCCAGTAAAGACTGGGCTTTTTGGTAACTCTCTTCTTCGTAGTATGTTAGTGCACTTTTATACAACAACTCGGGGTCCCCACTTGTCCGAATTTTTTCAAATTCACTCTGACAGGAAAACAACAGAGTTGCCAGCATAAAAAGAACTAAACCATTGTATCGCATCTTCTTCATATAAGGGTGCAAAAATAAGGATTCTTAGCCAATTCCACAATGGCCGTTTGTGTTGGACGTGAAATGATTATCAGAAAGAGTGGATTCCTTCCGCATAGGTTGGCCGGAAAGTGCGTAATTCGTGTTAAATATACCATAAAGCCTCGCTCAACTACCTAACTTTAGCGTGAGGTTGGGCACAGAGTTATTTCGCAGAAGCAAGCTATTCAAGGCCCAACCTCCCGGTACAGGGGAGTAGGTAGAGGGTATATGGATTTAAGCAAGTCCTACTACCAAATACAAGGTGAGGTTGTGACAATCATTTATTTAGCAAACAGCTTCTCACGTTAACTTTAGTGGCTACAATCAGCTTTGAGGAAAGCATATGCGGAACCTGATCGACATACAGCGGTTGCAAAAGTTTCGGGTGTTCTACAATACCACGATCTACCCGGAATTACAACGTCTGGAACGTCACCGTCGACGCCTGATCCGGATGTTCGTGCTCTCGGGACTATTTGGTATCGGGTTGATCGTGTTCGAAGTCATGCTCGGTATTTGGGTAGTTACGCTGACGCTGAGTATTCCCGTAGTTATTTACATTTTTTACTTGTTTCGTCGGGTTAGTCAATACCGGGCTCAGTTTAAACCGCGCGTGATGAAACACATCCTTGACTTCATCGAGGAAGAACCCAATGTCCGGGAATTAGACTACAAGGCGGATGGCGGCATCACCAAGGAAGAATTTTTGGAAAGCTATTTGTTCCATACGCCTGCACAGTATTACGTTGCCGAAGATTATATCTACGGGAAAGTAGGCGAGATGCCTTTTCGCATGTGTGAACTCTTTGTCCGTGAACAATCCAAGGTGCGCAATCGCCTTGATTACGTGTTTAAAGGCATTTTTTTGCATGCCACCTTTCCCGAAAAAGCACAGGGAGAGATCGTTATCTGGCCGCGGGAATTGAGGCAATACCTGACCCGATCCATTAAGGAATTTACCTGGGTTGGAGGTGAGAATGTCGACCACGAAGTGGTCAATCCCGATTTCAGGGAGGCCTTTATCACCTATGCCACACCGGATACGCACATCATTGGCATATTGTCCGAACCCATGCAGAAAGCCCTGGTGGAGTACCGGGCCGAAACGGGTAAGGAAATATACATGTCCTTCCTCGGCCGGGAAATTTATGTGGCCATCACTGAACCAAAAGACATTTTTGAACCTTATATCTTCCGTTCTAATGTTCGGTTTGAACTGGTCAGAGAATTCTTCGAGGACATCCATATGCTATTGGGTATTGTCCAGGATTTCGACCAGACACACTGAATACATTATCCTGTCCAATTGCCGACCCTGGGGAAATATCTTAGTCAGGTCTCCCGAATACGACATACGCATCGAGCTGTATCGGGCGTTATTATTCTATTATTCAGCATACTGTTTATCCATGAGAATCATTGCATTATTTTCGGTTACCCTCCTGTTTTTGGTGGCAGCCCCACTCCAGGCTCAACAAGATAAAGACGCCCCCCTCGCCAATTCCCTGCTTTGGGAAATCACCGGTAAGGGCCTGGAGAAACCCTCCTACGTTTTTGGTACCATCCACATGATCGATCGCGAACACTACTTCCTGACGGATGCCGCTAAAGAAGCCTTCGATAAGGTTTACAACGTAACCTTTGAGATCGATATGGAGGAAATGACTGATCTGGGTACGCTCATGCCCTTAATGATGAAGGCGTTCATGCGGGGAGATACCACGCTCCGAGATCTCTTGTCGGAGGAGAAATACACCCTGGTGTCCAATCACTTTCAGGAAATTGGCCTGCCGATGATGTTTGTGGAACGCATTAAGCCCATGTTCCTGTCGGCCCTGGCCTCCGGGGATATGTCAGACCCGACAGCTCAACAGGATATCGTTTCCTACGAAATGGAGTTGATGGAGATGGCTCAGGATAAAGAAAAAGAGATCATGGGCCTCGAAACAGCCGAATACCAAATGAGTATGTTCGACAGCATCCCTTACCGGGTGCAAGCCGATATGCTGGTGGCAAGCATCCAGGATCAATCCGGTGGCTCCGAGCAAATGGAGCGCATGATCGAACTCTATACCACCCAAAATATCGAGGGTATGCAATCGCTGATGGAGGAAGATCAGGATGTGCTCGATTATCAGGATCTACTACTGGTTACCCGCAACCGCAATTGGATACCCGTGATGGAGAAACGCATGGCCGACGGCCCCAGCTTTTTTGCCGTGGGGGCCGGTCACCTCGCCGGTGCGGAGGGGGTTCTGCGACTCCTGGTGGAAGCGGGGTATACGATCAAACCATTGTTTTAACGCGAATCCGTGCACAGACAGTTTTTACTACCGGGGAAACGGCATCGGGACTTCCGTACTTTCCGATTTCGAAACGGTCATTCACAAAACGACTGCAACAGTCGGTCGAGCTGCAATCGCATGCTGCCACCGGATGAGTTGTAGTTATTGACTAAAACGGCAAAGGCGTAAGCCCGCCCGTTGGCTCCGGTAAAATAGCCAGCATACGAACGGGCACCACCAAGGGTGCCGCTCTTTGCGTATAGATTACCTTCGGCAGCCGACCCCTTGAATTTTCCACTCAGGCTACCGGTGCGTCCGGCCAGCGGAATGGAAGACTTAAAAGCGCCGTATACCTTATCGTCCAGACTAATCTTGCGTAATACCTCGGCCAAGAAACGAGCCGAGACGGCATTGCTGTTTGATAAGCCACTACCATCAGCAATTTGTATGCCCTCGGTAGAAACACCGCGGTCGGCCCAGTATGCCAGTAAGGCATCTGCTCCGGCTTCCGTGCTGCTTTCATCTCCTCGCTGTCGCCCGATTTCCTTTAGCAGGGCCTCGGCATAGAGGTTGACCGAGCGGTAATTGGTACGTTCGACAATGGTGGCCAGTGGTGGCGATTGGTGGCGTAAGAGGTGGCGTCGCTGCCCGCTAACAGGTGTTTGCTGATAGGTGGAAGGCGCTTTTTCAACGGTAATGCCGGCTGCTTTAAGTGCCTGCGTCAATTGGTAGGCAAGGAAATAGGGTGGGTCGGGGATAGAACCGTCAATATCGAACAGGCCGGATCCGGCCGGGATGGTGCCCCGAATGTACCGCTTATCGGCATAGGGACCACCAAAAATATAGGCCTGGTCACCTGTCCGGGCACCGGCCTGCTTTACTTCATTCACAAACTCCAGCCAGGGTATGTCGGGATCCAGGCGGGCAATACGGGTTTGATCACCCACCCGCCCCGTTCGGGCAAAGTATAGTGTATAGGTGTTTTCCCGCCAATTCAGGCCCCGGGCTCCGGCACCGTAGTAGTTCCCCAGGTCAGCCCACTGCCATGATCGCACGGCACCCTGTGAATCGTAGTGGCTTCCGTCGCCAATAACGGCTCCGGTAATGGCTTTCAGCCCTTTTTGCCGTAAGGCACTAACCCACTCTTGTAGCAAGGCATCACCAATTGGGGTGTCGTCCAGGTCAGCACTGCCCAGGGTCGGGTCCCCAAATCCCTTGATCCAGAGGTTACCGTTCAGTCGCCCTCCCGCTAAGGTGCCGTCGTATTGCAACTCGGTGGGGAACCGAAAGTCGGGGCCGAACAGTGACAGGGCCGTACCGGTGGTGATCAGTTTCAGGGCTGAAGCCGGTACTGCCACCCGTTCGGCTCGATGATCGGCGATCACCTGGTTTTCGGCAATATCGATAATACAAATGCTAATGTTACCCTGGCGCAGAGAATAGCCATCGGCAAAGCGATCGATCTTTTGCTGGAACGATTGACCGGTCAGTAGTGGCAGACTGATCAGGAGAAAACAAAACAGGGGGAACAATCGGGACATAATCTGATTACTTTAGGTGGCTACGATGGTGCTACGGCACTCGCCAAAACCAATGCGAATGCCATTGCCTTCACAATAACCCTTAAGAATGATGGTATCACCCTCTCCCAGGAACGTTCGTTTGGAACCGTCGGGAAGGGTGATGGGGCGGGTACCATTTTGCGTAAGCTCCAAAAGGGAACCAAAAGATCCTGGATCGGGCCCGCTGATGGTACCGGATGCGTACAGGTCACCGATGCGTACGTTACAACCGTTGCTGGTCTGGTGGGCTAGTTGTTGCACCATTCGCCAGTAGAGGTGTTTGTGGTTGGTCTGGCAGAGCGACATCCGTTTTCCGTCGGGGGTTTCCAGAATAGCTTCCAGGTGAATGTCGTAGCTCGATGAATCGGGTAGCTTTAAATAGGGAAGTACCTCCGGTTCTTGCTCAGGACCATCACAGCGAAAGGAGGACAAAGCGTCCATCGTAACCACCCACGGGGAGATCGCAGAAGCAAAACTTTTACCCAGAAACGGGCCTAATGGTTGGTATTCCCAACGTTGAATATCCCGGGCTGACCAGTCGTTGAATAGCACCATCCCGAAAATATAGTCATTGGCCTCGTCGGTGGAAACGGGCTGCCCCATCGTGGAATTTCGTCCGACTACAAAAGCCGTTTCCAGTTCAAAATCCAGGCGCTGGGACGGACCAAAGACAGGGTGCTCAGCCCCCTCCGGTAAATACTGACCACTTGGGTGCGCAATTTCGGTACCGGAAACGACAATGGAGGAAGACCGGCCGTGGTAGCCTACCGGCAGGTGTCGCCAGTTGGGCATCAATGCATTGTCTTTACCCCGGAACAGACTACCCACATTGGTGGCGTGCTCCAGGCTTGAATAGAAATCAGTGTAGTCGCCAATGGCCAGTGGCAGGTGGAGGGTTACCTCCGATTGGGGGATCAGGAAGAAGGTGCGCAATTCGCTGGCATCCCACTCTTCCAGGTCGTCGTCCATAATGTCGGCCAGCCGTTGGCGAACAGCCCGCGTTTTGGATAGCCCCTGACCAATAAAGGCATTCAGAGTCGCTTGTTCAAAAATACCTGACTCCAGCTCGAGGTCTTCAAAAAAACCGTGTTCCGACAGAATTTGTAAGTCGGCTACGTAGTCGCCAATAGCCGTACAAACCCGGCGAGGAGTATCACCAGTGGAATAAATGCCAAAGGGTAAATTCTGAATGGGGAAATCACTATGCTCGGGGATATCCACCCAGGATCGCAGGTTGGGATCAATATTTGAAGGAGACATGTATGTTCTGGTTTTCGTTTGGTGTGGCCGGTAAAATAACAATCAATCGGGTATTCTCACCCAAAGTT
>JASBTH010000588.1 GCA_030148525.1 Saprospiraceae bacterium
TATCGCGCGAATAAAATTGATCAGTCTTCGTGTCAAATGAGGTCGCCGAGTTACCGTATGCACCAAAAGTAAGACTTTTTGTAACCTCTTCAGTCCTTTGGTCCCGTTCAAGTGGCAATCGATACTGAGCTCCCAGCGACCATGTCCAGCCGCGAACGGACGTTTCATCCAAAAATTCGGTGGCGTAACTCAGTGTTGTATTAAAGCTATCAAGTTCAACCCGCCGACTATTGGTGATGGTACCAAAGAGGTACCCCAACTCGAAACCAACGGCTAAATTATCGTAGCGAAAGCCGTTGGCAAACATTAGTTTATAGGTTCCTCCGGCCCCCTTCAAAGAGTTGACATACCGTTGTGCTTCCTGGCTATCGCCCTCGCGCAGTTCGGTAGCCAATTCGAGATTATATCCCACTTCGGTATAAGGCTGCAGTGCGAAAGCCATACCCCAGTTAAAGCGATCCCGCCGACGATCGACAACCTGGTTGATCGAATTTTTAATTGGAAAAGCCAGAGTGAGGTTCTTGAGATTCCCACTCCAGAGACCTTCCGTCTGGTCACCGTCGGTCAGGCTCGAATAGCGGGCGTTGAGCCCTACCTCAAAGGCAGTGAACCGCATCCACCCGAGAGAAGCCGGGTTGGTGAGGTTAGTCCGGGAGTGGTTGAAATACGTAGCTCCTAAACCTGCCATACCTGCCTGAGCGGCATACACTTGCTGCACCGGGTCACCCAACCCAAAACGCGAATAGGGTGAATTCCGCTTGGGTAGGATATTTCTATTCTGTGCAGCCATCTCACCGGCAGCTGCCAGCAAGAGTAAGGTCAACACAACTAATCTACTCCGATCGCTCCACATTATAAGTCAGTATTTTATTTAGCCCGTGCAGAACTAAATTTTGATTCACAAATATCTGGCTTTTCCATTTTTTTGCCAAAATATGGCTGTCGCCCCCCGTTAACAATACGTTAATATCTCCGAATTCGTCGCGGCTAAGTCGTTCGTACCCTGTCAATTCAAGCAAAGCTCCTTGCAGAGCACCATTTTGCAGCGCCGTCTTCGTGGTGCGACCTATCCAGTCGGAAGGCCATTCCATATCGGGATGCGGTAAGCGAGCCGTGTATTCATGCATGGCCCGCAACCGCATCTGCAGTCCGGGAGAAATATTACCTCCCCGGTACCGACCCATCGCGTCAATCACATCAATGGTGATACACGTTCCGGCGTCGATAACCAAACACGGTTGTTCCGGGAAAAACACCGTGGCACCAACAACAGCGGCCAAACGGTCCTTTCCCAGTGTTTCTGGTGTTTCATACCCATTTACGACAGGTAACGGAATTGTTGCATCCAATTCCAGGACACGACCGTAGCGTTCCCGAAGGATACGCACCATGTTTTGGTAGCTGGAAAAATCACCTACGCTTGATAAGATGATATTTTCCGCAGGATGGTTGGTTGCCCAACCCAGCAAACTTTCCGTGTCTGCCTGATTAAAATAATCTACCGCAACCAGCTCCTCTCCTTTGAAGAATCCGATTTTGGTGCGGGTATTACCGATATCAATGGTTAGTGAACCCATTTCGTCTCGGGCATTCTTGCCTTCTTAAGACGACCGATTTGTCGGTTCGGTACTTAAGGAGGCGTGAAAGTTTTACTGTGGTTTTGTTAAAACCACTAGTGCTTGAAGTGACGTACACCAGTCGTAACCATCGCCATACCATTGGCATCACAGTAGTCGATACTATCCTGATCCCGAATGGACCCTCCGGGCTGAATGACGGCTTTGATCCCCGCCTGATCAGCTATTTCGACGCAATCCGGAAACGGGAAAAAAGCATCGGAGGCCATTACCGCTCCTTCAAGGTCAAACCCAAAGCGACGAGCTTTATCAACTGCCTGTTTCAGGGCATCTACCCGCGAGGTTTGACCACACCCCATGCCAAGCAACTGTTGGCCACGGGCCAGAACGATGGTATTTGACTTCAAATGTTTTGCCACCTTATTGGCAAACAACAGATCGTCCACCTCCGCGGAAGTTGGTTCTTTTTTGGTGACCGTCTTCAGATCACTTTTCACTTCGATGGCCCGATCCGCATCCTGCTCAATAACACCGTTCAACAAGCTTTTGAAAGCCCGTTGCGGCAATATGTAGTCGCGAATACGCAACAGAATGCGTTTTCTCTTTTTGCGAAGTAACTCCAGCGCATCTGGTGCAAAATCGGGAGCGATTAATACTTCGTAGAAAATCTTATCAATTTCTTCGGCCGTTTGTACATCAACGGTAGTATTGGCCATCAATATGCCCCCGAAAGCGGAGACATTGTCGGCAGCGAGGGCCGCTTCCCAGGCTTCCGGGAGGGAAGAACGAGTGGCAATCCCACAGGAATTGGTATGCTTCAGGATGGCAAAGGTCGGAGCTGCCTCCCGAAACTCGGCCATGAGTTGTACGGCCGCATCTACGTCGACCAGGTTGTTAAAGGACAGTGCTTTCCCGCCCAGGGTTTCAAACATTTCGTCCAGCGGGCCGTGGAAGAACCCCTGCTGGTGCGGGTTTTCACCGTAACGGAGTGCCTGGGTGGGTTGTACACTACGGTGAAATCCGGGCGCTTGCGTTTCCCGGTTGAAATAGGTGTAAATTGCCGTATCGTAATGAGCGGAAACGCTGAAAGCACGACGGGCTAATTCCTGGCGGTCGGCCAGGTCGGTCTTACCACCTTTGGTTTGCAGCAGATCGAGAATGAATCCATAATCCGAACGGGAAGGCACAATAGCCACATCCCGGAAATTTTTGGCGGCAGCCCGAATCAGGGAAATCCCCCCGATATCAATTTTCTCAATAATAGCTGCCTCATCATTGGTGGAGGCCACTGTTTCCTCGAAGGGGTACAGATCGACGATTACCAAATCTATTTCGGGAATCTCGTATTGCTTGAGCTGGTTGAGGTGGCCTTCTTCCCGCCGTGCCAGAATACCTCCGAACACCTTAGGGTGAAGCGTCTTCACCCGACCATCCAGGATCGACGGGT
>JASBTH010000440.1 GCA_030148525.1 Saprospiraceae bacterium
ACGGCTTTTGGCGACGGAACGGTATTCCTGGAGAAATTTATTGAAGAGCCCAAGCACATTGAGGTTCAGCTGCTCGGCGACCGACACGGAAACATAGTGCATCTTTACGAACGGGACTGCTCGGTGCAACGGCGGTTTCAGAAAGTGGTGGAGGTGGCTCCCTGCGTCACCATCGCTCAGGAAACCCGTGATCGCCTGTACGATTATGCGCTGCGCCTCGGAAAGGCTGTCAACTACAATAATGCGGGCACGGTGGAATTCTTGCTCGATAGCGAGGAAAATGTGTATTTCATTGAAGTGAATCCGCGAATCCAGGTGGAGCATACGGTTACCGAAGAGGTCACGGGAATCGACCTGGTGCGTTCGCAGATACTCATTGCCCAGGGCCACCGGCTCGATGACGATACACTCCGTATCGGTACCCAGGATGATGTAACCATTTTTGGCTGTGCCATCCAGTGCCGGGTTACCACCGAAGATCCAAGTAATGACTTCAAACCCGACTACGGGCGCATTATTGCCTATCGCTCAGCCAGTGGTATGGGAATCCGCCTCGATGCTGGTAGTGCTTATCCGGGGGCCAAAATCTCTCCTTTCTTTGATAGTCTGCTGGTTAAAGTCACCGCATGGGGGCGTACTCTGCCGGGAACAGCTCAGCGATTGCACCGCGCTTTACGCGAGTTTAGGATACGGGGCGTGAACACCAATATTGGGTTTTTGCTCAACCTCTTGCAGGACGACACCTTCCGTACTGGTCAGGCAACGGTCAACTTTATTAAGGAAAATCCGGCTCTGTTAGAACCTCCCCGCTGGAAAGACCGGGGCACCAAAATGCTGCGCTACCTGGCGGAGGTCATCGTCAATGAAAATCCCGACGTGCGAAAGCGGGATCCTAATATGGTCTTTCTGAATCCGGAAGTTCCGGAGGTGGACCCCAAAGCGGTTTTGCCGAAAGGCAATAAAGACCGACTGGTCGAAATGGGGCGTGAGGGATTCGTCGACTGGTTGCGCCGGGAGAAGAAGGTTCAATTTACGGACACCACCTTTCGGGATGCTCACCAATCCCTGCTGGCTACCCGGATGCGAACCTACGATCTGACTAAAGTTGCCCGTCCCTTTGCCCAGCGCCACGGTGATGATGTGTTTTCTATGGAAGTCTGGGGAGGGGCCACTTTCGATGTGGCCATGCGTTTCCTTAAGGAAGACCCCTGGCACAGACTGGCTGAATTCCGCAGGGAAATGCCCAATATTCTGTTACAGATGTTGTTGCGCGGTTCTAATGCGGTTGGGTACACGGCCTATCCCGATAATTTGGTAGTAGCCTTCATTGAAAAAGCTGCCGAGACCGGAATCGATGTGTTCCGCATTTTCGATTCCCTGAACTGGATTGATGCCATGCGCACCAGCATCCGAACGGTAGTCGATCGCACCGATGCCATTGCCGAAGCCTGCCTGTGCTATACCGGAGATATTACTGACCCCAAACGCAGTAAATACGACATACAGTATTACCTGGATCTGGCCCGACGCCTGGAAGATGAGGGCGCACACATCATTGCCATTAAAGATATGGCCGGGTTACTGAAACCAGCGGCAGCGACCGAACTGATCGGACGCTTGCGGGAAACTGTGGAAGCGCCCATCCATTTGCATACGCATGATACCTCTTCGGTGCAATCGGCCACCTACCTCAAAGCTATTGATGCTGGCGTCGATATTGTGGACGTTGCCATCAGTTCCATGTCTGGTCTGACCTCACAGCCCAGCTTCAATGCCATGGCTGCCATTCTCCAGGGACACGAACGCGGGCCCGATATCGACCTGACCTCTCTCAATGAGTTTTCCACGTACTGGGAAGCCATTCGCCGCTACTATTATCCCTTTGAAACAGAGTTGCGATCCGGTACGGCCGAAGTGTACCAACACGAGATACCGGGCGGTCAGTATTCCAATTTGCGACCCCAGGCCCGAGGGCTCGGGCTGGAAGATAAGTTCGAGACTATCAAGAAAAACTACCGGGCGGCTAATGAGCTGTTCGGGGATATTGTAAAGGTTACCCCATCGTCGAAGGTGGTGGGGGACATGGCCATGTTCATGACCTCCAATGGTTTTACCAAGGAGGATATACTGGAGAAGGGAGACTCTCTGGACTTCCCCGACTCCGTAAAAGCTTTAATGCGGGGGGATCTGGGACAAACGAAAGGTGGTTTTCCGGAAAAGATTCAGAAAATGGTGCTGAAGGAGGAAAAGCCCTACACGGAGCGACCCAATGCGCATCTGGAGCCTATTGATTTTGATGAAGAGATGGAATCATTCAAGCGTGAATTTGATTCCGAAAAAACAATACTCGACCTTATTTCTTACAAGCTGTATCCGAAAGTATACCGGGATTATCACGAACATTTTGAGATGTATGGTGAGGTCCGCCGGTTGCCAACACCTGCTTTTTTCTTTGGGCTGGAACCCAACGAAGAGATCATCGTCAGCTTGTCGAAGGGAAAGAATGTGCTGGTAAAATACCTCAATAAAACTATGCCCGACGAACAGGGAATGTGTTTGGTCTTTTTCGAGTTGAACGGGCAAACCCGTTCGGTTCAAGTGTTAGACCGGAGCTTGCAGGTGGAACGTATGGTAAACCGGAAAGCCACCTCGGAGAATGAGGTTGGCGCTCCCCTCCAGGGGAGTATTTCCAAGATTTTGGTAGAAGAAGGTGAACAAGTGGAGGCCGGAGCTCCTTTGTTTATCATTGAAGCCATGAAAATGGAAAGCACCATTACGGCTCCGATGGCGGGAAGAGTACACAAAGTTTATCTGACGCCTAAGACGATGGTGACCCAAGATGATTTAGTGGTCGAATTAGAGCCTGCTAACCCCTAATATGTATGCAATTAAAAGAATTGAAAGACCAGCTCTATGAGGCAATCAGTGCCAATCGCATGGATAGGGCTTTTGGCTTATTGATCGATGATCTTCGTCACGAAGGACCGCACTGGGAAAAGCTGCAAGAACTCCGAAGGGCATATAATCAACTAAAAACGTTGATTATACAGGAGGCTATTTCCACGGCGGATGCTCAAATTGAGAGTAATCGCCTGTCAGGAAGCTTACTGGAGCTGTTTAATGAGCTGGATTCGGAGGATTTGAATCCCAAGAGTGCCTATTCCAGTCAGTTGATAACCAACCCTATTCTTATCATTACCCATAATACGGAGCAAAACCTGGATATAGAGGTTTTTGCCAAGATGATGAAATTCAGTGCGGTCGAGGTGCGCAACTTGATGTCCTACATACCAGATGATCAGACTTACGACCTGGTTGTATTCGACAATATGGACCTGTCGGAATGCCCCACTCTGGATCAGTGGAAACGGGGCGCAGTTGAGAATCCCCAGCTTATGGAGGATCGCATTGACCTGATGCAGCGCTACCTGGACCAAACGCACTACTACTTTATTCACTACGGGCCGCCTCTTTTTTGGTGCGATCAGCATCGCAACCGTCTACAGCAGGCTAACAGCCGCTTCGAGTTGTTCGGATGCATATTCGAAATGCTGCGTTTCCTGGATGCTCTGAGCGTGTGACTGACAAGTATCACCCGACCCTTTGAGGATAGTCAATACATCTGGATACGGCTAGTTGTACTTTACAGATGTCGTACCAGAATGGGAGGCAGTTTCGGTTTGGTCTAGTTTATCTAATTCATCCTGTACTGCCTGGCGAGCCTGCAGAGCTTGGAGCGCAACCGGTTCGGCGATACGTTCTTTGCAATCTGAAATTGGACACCGCTCGCAGGTCGTATGTACCTCCACGGTTCGTACCTCCGGATCATCCAACCAGCGAAATAAGCGC
>JASBTH010000447.1 GCA_030148525.1 Saprospiraceae bacterium
GTAGATAAGCCTCAATTACACTCTGCAAATAGTCATCCGGGCAATCCTCTATGCACAGCCCGTCCCGATCGATCAAAAAAGAAGAACCGGAGGATGTTACGGAAGCGACCACGTCATCGAAGGGTTGAACCTCATCGAAACCAAACTGAATCACTCGATCTCCGGTGCCTGCACTTAAATAACCCCATAGAAATGTCGTCGGCGACTGAGCACCAATCAGACCGGCACTGGGGAATTGGATCGCCCGGTATTCCAGGGGCACAACTACCTGACCCTGAGGATTGGCCATGCCTACGCGCCGCTCGCCATCATCTGTGGTCCCCGAAAGCCGGAAGTAGCCGGTGCGACCATCGCGTTCGATCTCGGTGTACTTGGGTTCCAGGACCCAACTACCATCTTGCCACAACCCAAACTGATCACCCTTGGCGCGAATCTCCAGCTCAGCCCCCTCCGGTAATGAAGCCCAGGGTAATGAGCCAATATCAATGGTAGCTCCGGTTTCCAGGTCCGAAACCGCATACGTTTTGTCCGGAAATCCGGGAGCCGAGAACACCAGTGTCGTAACCGCGCCGGTAAAGGATCCCCTCAACTCCAGCCGAAATCGACCGGAACTATTTGTCACGACCGAACCCGTTTCCGCAGTTACCAAAGCCCCGGCTACCGGGTCTCCGGTTCGGATATTTCGTAGTTCTCCGGTAATGGTGGTTACTACCTGATCCGATTCCTCTTCCTCCGCACAAAAAATCTCCCGCGCCCGCAAGTAGATCGGCGTCCGCGAGCCGTCCACCCCAATCGCCCGGTCGATCAACTCACAGGCTAAAGCCGTATCGGCATGCTCCAAAGCCAGCAGGGCCCGGTTGTAGAGTACCGTCGCTATGTTAGCCGTACGGGCGCGACGCAGAGAGTCGCTGATGCTGGCACTATCTAATTGGAACACCTCCGCATCCAGGGCATCAAACTGACCGTGAAAGGCAAATTGGCGGGCACGGTGTTCCCGGTACAGGGCCGTATCCGCGGCTGTTGCTAAGCAGATCTCGATCTCGTCAAAAGCATCGCTGGTGGTTCCCCAGCGTAAAATGTGTGTACCTGCAGGATTCAGCGCGAATAGTTGATTATATCCACGGCCAAAGAGGTATTCTGTACCGCTGGGATCAAACTGGGTTACTGTCTGGTTATTCGGAAACTTGCGAGCGTATACGTTGCCTGCCTGCCGGAAAAAGACGCTATTCCCGGAAATGCCGATTAAGTCGGAGCCACGGGAGGTGTACACTAATCCGCCATCCGTAGTCCAGACATCAATGTCTCCGGCACCTGCGGTCGCTACGAACTTCCCGTCCCAACTCATAAGCAATTCCTCTGCCTGATAGGGAAGTTGAATCCGTTGGGTCTCCTCCAGGGTAGCTACTTGAGCCCCACCTACCGATCGCTGTCCCGGCTCCCAAAAGACCAATGAACTGTCAGAAGCCGCAGAAGCAAAGCGATTGGCAAAAAAGTAAGGCGATGCCACGTGCTCGATCCCTGGATGATTAGCTATCATAGACTCAATACCCGATTCGTTGCGTACGACCAACCGTCCATCTTCGTACGCCAAAGGGATCATCCGGGATGTATAATTCGATACATCCCTGACGGTGCCAGCGCCCGAGAGGGTCGTGGATTGGAACCCTCCCTGTCCATCAGAGGAAAGTCCGATCAATTGACCATCCTGAATGATCAGCATAGCATATTGGACCGGGCCATTACCTCCATTAGTACCAACGGCCGGAAAAGCCATGGCCTGAACCGCCCGATTGGGCATTCCCAGCGGTGTTACCACATCATTGGGCAGGTAGTACCGAACGATCTCCTGGCCGGAGCCCAATATCAAAGAACTGTCAAGTTGACTAACCCCGAGTAGTTCATATCGGCTATTACTGTAGTTCGGCAGTTCCACTGAGTCAACGGCCCGCGTAATGGTTGGCACCAAATAACTCCTCGTCTGCCCGCCGCAATCATCCACTTGCGGGTTCACCCAAAACGAGCCTATCGACAAGGCCAGCCACAGCATACTCGCCCACCGCAGGTCACGCTGACTTTCCCGGCTGCCCAGTTCCCGATACCCGCCTTTATACACGTACTTCTTGAAACGATCGGGCAACACCAGATCCAGCGGGCCGGGCTCACCCTCCAGGTAACGCACCATCACCATATCGGCTTCCTGGCCCTGATCCAGCAATTGCTCCATCTCCCGCTCTAACTCCTGCTTCCGCTTGCGATCACGGGTGATGCGCCACTCGTTAAAGGCCATCTGCAAGCGGTAGGGCTCGTAGGCCACCGAATCGGCCGGTGGCTCCATTTTCTGAAATTGCTCGTGAATGACCTCCCGCAAGCGGGTTTCTGTTTCGGGATACGCGCTTTGCAACCAGTCCAGTAGCACCAACCGCGCCGCCTCCGGCATCTTACCCTCACTGTACCAGGGTAGTCGCAGCAGCCCCTGTACGGAATCCAGGGTAAGCAACGACCGCTCCGGCCTACTCAGGGTACGACCAATAAGAAGGGTCAGATCCCAGTGCAACTCCGGATAAATGGCACAGCCCGCAATCCACTGCAACATCGCCGGATCGTAGTGTTTTTCAAGCGTTGACATCAGATCCCCTTCCAGGACAATAGGCTCCCGTTGCACATCCTGCACGTAGGTGGACCACTGATCAAAATCCGCCTCGTCCTTGGCCGACCATTGCTCCAGCAGAAAGGTGAGGCTCTGTAAGGTTGCCGGCACCACGGGGAGCTGTTGTCGCAACAGGCGTTCGCGCCGCCCCCACGCACCGGGCGGGCGGGGGGTCAGCAGGGCGTATTCCTTCCAGTTCCCCAACAGACGACTGGCCCAGGTATTGACCTTGCCCGTGCGGGCAT
>JASBTH010000452.1 GCA_030148525.1 Saprospiraceae bacterium
GAAAGAGAGCGTTTGCTGCACCGTTAGAATCCGCAGATCCTGATTAAAAGATGAAGGCGCTGCGGGGGTCAGTTGGTGCAGGTGGTAGAAGTTGGCGATGTAGGCGGCGGCGACAAAAGCAGGTACGTACCGCTTGGTTTCCCGCGGCAGATGTGGATACACCTTGGCATATTCACTTGAACCAGCATAGCGAACTGCATTTTTGACACGGCCTGGTCCGGCATTATAAGCCGAGAGTACCAGTGCCCAGTCATCGAATAAACCATTCAGGTATTTCAACATGCGAGCCGCTGCTTCAGTAGACTTATAGGGATCAAAGCGCTCATCGACCTGTGCATTTACCAGCAGGCCATGGTGGCGGGCAGTGATACCCATAAGTTGCCACATTCCGGCCGCTCCTACGTGCGACTTCACCGTAGGACGCAAACCCGATTCGATCATGGGGAGGTACTTCAACTCTTTGGGTAGCCCATGCAATTCCAGGTAGTGTTCAAATACAGGGAAAAAGGCAATGGTCCGACCGAGAATTGCTTCGGTTTCGTGACGTCCTGCCAACACGTATTGGTTGATTCGACGCACAACTTCATCGGTATCATCAACCTCCAAAGGGAGATTGATTGTAGCGAGGCGCTCTTTGATTTGAGCCTCGGTCACGGCGCTTGACCTAAAAACGGGAGAAGTCAGGTCCGTGGTGTTTTCGAGTGTGGATGTAGATGCTGTACTGAATGTTATGGACATCAATACAACTCCTAGCGTCCATGGGAGTCTCATTGGCTTACTATTTACATGTTCAAAATTGCCAGCATGCTAGCTGACTGTGGGTTTCATGAACAGGTGTTGTCAAACGAAATAGTATGACCCCTCAATGGGGAAATACCGTTGTAAATCGAGGCAAAGCTAGACCCTTCGCCCTTAAAAGTCAATGGATTTGAACGCGGTGACCGGATGGTAACAGTTCGTTAAGGTTAGAAATGGACCCTCATTTAGTTGGGGTAAGAAGTGCTTAGACCAATAAAATACCGTGATAGTAGGAATCGGAACGGTAAGATTCCTTGGTTGCGGTATACGTTAGGCATAAAAGAAGGTGTATACTCGCCGAAATTTTAACATTTCTTTAACGATAGTATACATTGATTAAGCCCTGCACAGAACAGGACATGGCAAAATAAACGAAGGGTAAAAGGAGTGTGTTCATGGGAGGAGGGCTTTTGGTTGGCCCTCTGTAAATAGTAAGCACTGCTAATATACCAAAAAATGTGGAAAAACACAGACTTATCCACATTTGTAGCAAGATTTACCCTTTTTTGGGTAAGTACAGGGAGGTGGGTGTAGACTATTACCTAAATGGAAGATAATCAAGGCCCAACCTCCCGGTGTATAGTAGTAGGTATTGGGAATAAGGATTTAAGATAGTCCTACTACCTGATACCCTGTACCAAATACAGCCTCACGTTAATAAAGAGACACTAATCTTGAAACGAACTTAATAGCACGATATGACTATCAATATTCTGGCTTTCGGCATCGCCCGCGATATTCTCGGAGGGTCTGAGACAACGATGGAGCTACCCGACGGCATCACAGTGGATGATTTGCGTAAAAAATTATATTCCGACTATCCGGAATTGTCCAGACTCGCTTCCCTGGCCATCGCCCGCAACAATGAATACGCTGAAGGCCCCGAAGAGATCACCGAGCGAGATGAGGTGGTGCTGATTCCGCCGGTAAGCGGTGGGTAGGACGGGGCACGGTTTACGATTTACGACTCACGATTTACGGCTCTTTGCGCTCCATGCCCCGTGCCTTCGCCATGGCGAAGGCACGGACGCCCAATGCTCTGCGCGGACCAGAGCAATGCCGGAATCCATAGCCTTGGAAACTCATGGACCAACAAATTCCACGGTCCACGGCAAACGATGGACGGCTTACGATGAACGGTCCACGGCTCACGGCCTGCGGTAAACGGTTTGCTTCTTGCGATTCATAACTGCAACGGATTTGCTCATGAATGCAGACAATATTTTGGCCCTATTATATTGACTAAGCTGGCAGAAAGAAAAGCTTAACCGTCTACCGTCTACCGTCTACCGTCTACCGTCTACCGTCTACCGTCTACCGTCTACCGTCTACCGTCTACCGTCTACCGTCTACCGTCTTTAAAGATTGAGCCAGTACGTCACCTTCGCCACGATGGCCCGGTTTTTCACGCCCCAGTCGAAGGTATCGTAGTTGTCGGTATACACCAGGAAGAAGTCGGAAACGGGGGCAAACCGCCACTGGAAGCGCGTATTGATGTTCATGTTTTCGGACTGGCTGTTGTACTGCAAAAAAGTAGTTAAGAACAAGGATTTACTGAAGGTCAGGTCAATCCGGGGACCGATCAGGAATAACCCGGCCGATGCGTGTGGAGAGGGCAGGTCGATATAGGTGTAGTTGACGTTCATTTCGATCTGTCCCAGGGGTTGGTAGCGGTAGGTAAGGGAGCCTCGCATGCTGTAGCGATACCCATTAAAGAACTGGCCAACCTGAGGGGTCAGTCGGTAAGACAAAACTTTGCGCCTATCAGACTGGTAGCTCAATCCCAATGAGCTATATCGGTAGTCGGAGTCGGCAGCCAGGGGCTCGGCCCCCGTGCGGGTAGGATCGAACGAGTTGAAGAGGAAGGTATAATCATTCTGTACCCAAAAGCGCAGCTCGGAGGTATTCTTATAGTTTAACTCCAGGAACGATCGTATCTGCTGGTCTGTTTGTCCGTATTCGGGTTTCCAGAAGGAACTGTATTCGGCACCTACCTGCCAGCGGTTAATTGCTCCTTTTTCCGGATAGAAAAATAATTGCGCCTGTGGGTTAACCCGGAACACGTTGCGCCTGGGTACGAATCCAAGTTCAGGGGTAAAGCCTTCCCGCACCCAACGGTGCGACCATTCCACGCTTACATCACGGACGCGATATTCGAGGCGGGCTCCGTGAGCAAATTTATCAGTAGCACTAAGTTCGTCGTCGGTGGTAATTGCCTGGTGGTAATAGGTCTTACCGGTCCATTTGTTGTCCGGTGTATTTAGGTTGTAGTCGAGACCGATAACGCGGTTGTACGCATCAACATCTTGCATGGTCTCGTTATTATCGGGCAGAAAAGCTTGCTTATTGACGAAGATCATACCGATGTTGGAGCGCTGGCCTACTTTGCGCTGCACGGCACCTACACTGTAATTTACGGCGGGCAGGCCGGCTTCGTTGTCTTGCAGCGTATGCATGTTCAGCACGCCAATACGCCAGTTATTATCGAGCTTGCCGCTGAGTCGGGCACCATATAGTATGGGAACCTGTACCGTGTTGCCGGCCGTATCGCGATCAATGCCGATACGGCGGGAAAAGAAAGGGTTGACCCGTTGTTCGCCGAAACTGCCAAACAGGTCGGCATTCTCCAGGAAAAATTGCCGACGCTCCGGAAAGAATACTTCAAAGCGATCCAGGTTGATCACTTGCTGGTCAACCTCGACCTGGGAAAAGTCGGGATTCACTGTAAGGTCGAGGTTGAGACCCGGTGTTACCGCTATTTTAGCATCAGCACCGACCGCAAAGTTATTATTGGCGGGGGTGCCTTCCTCAAAGTTTTTGTTGGTTCCCGCGGTGGCAAAGGGGATGATGGAGATATTTCGCTTGGGCGGTTTGGGCGATTCGTCCCACTCGATAGGGTCCATATAAGCCAGACTCATGATGGTCTGGTTCTGTGGAATGCGCACCAGGGTAGAGCGGGTATTTGATTGGGTGTCGAAACGGTAGGCATTAAAATTCCAGCGTTCCGTACCGGGATTGAATCGCAGGGTACTAAAGGGGATAGCGACTTCGCAAGACCAATAGCCGTCGTGGATCTTGGACTCTCCCTTCCATTTATTATCCCAGCCTGAATCCCAGTCCCCAAAACCCTGACCACCATTGGAGATCAGGGCTTCACGCATGACACCGTAGGGATTCATGCCGAAAACGAAGGCGTTGATCTTATCCTGGAAAGGATCGATCAGGAAGGTCAGATTGTCGTTACCTCCGGCCCGATAATCGCGGCGCAGGGAATTCACTACGTATTCATCGCCTACTGATTCGCAACGGGCAGCGATGTACAGAAAATTATCATCGAAGGCCAGGTAAATCTCTGTTTGTACTTTATTCAGTGACGTATCGGAAGGGAAGTATTCCCAAAAGCCGGTAGCTGGTTTTCCCTGGAACCAGGAAGGCTCGTCGATATTACCGTCGATGACAATGGGGCCGGAGGTACGGGCTAAAGTTGCCCGTGCCGGGAGCTTCTCATCGGGTAAGTCTGAGGGGTCGGTCATCATGGGTTGAGCCAGGAGGGATGTGCTCAGTGCCATAAGAATAAAAAATAGGATTGGTCTTATTTGTAGTTCCATGGCGCAAAGGTACTTAGATGTAACCGTTCAAACGTAAATATTCGGTGTAGGTACATTGGAGGTCGCTAAACGACCGATTGTGAGAGTCAAATGATCTCGGACCGGCTTTTGGGTGGGGCAAAAAGCCGGTAACTGTTTCGTTTACAGTTGCTGGTAAGAACATAGTTTATTATGGACGGAAGGGTAACCAGCCCGGTCCTAAAAGGTTCAGAAAGTCAGTACCACTTCTTTCGCAACCAAAATGATACATTAACCAGGGCGATCAAAGCAGGTACTTCGACCAATGGGCCAATGACTCCCGTAAAAGCCTGCGGGGAATTGAGTCCAAAAAGGGCAATGGCTACGGCAATAGCCAGCTCAAAATTATTCCCCGCAGCGGTAAAGGCAATGGAAGCAGTGCGGGGATAATCAGCACCCAACGCTTTACTGGTAAAAAAGCTGATCAGGAACATCAGCAGAAAATAGATCAGCAGGGGTACTGCAATGCGCAGTACATCAAGTGGTAGTTCGACGATGGTATCTCCTTTCAGGCTAAACATAAGCACAATGGTGGCAAGGAGTGCGATCAGTGTAATGGGTGAAATGGCGGGGATAAATGTATTCTTATACCACTCCTCCCCTTTCCAGCGCACCAGCAGCAGGCGACTGGCCAGTCCCATAGCGAACGGAATGCCCAGATAAATGAGCACACTTTCGGCAACCGTTGCGATACCAATATTCACCAGTGCCCCCTCCATACCTATTTTTGGCGGAAGCCAGGTAATAAACAACCAGGCGTAGAAGCTGTAGAAGAAGACCTGAAACAGGCTATTGAGAGCTACCAGGGCCGCTCCGTATTCACGACTCCCCTCCGCCAGATCGTTCCAGACGATGACCATGGCGATGCAGCGGGCCAGACCAATGAGTATGAGGCCAGTCATGTAACCCGGGTAATCGCGCAGAAAGAGGACGGCCAACCCAAACATGAGCAAGGGACCGATGATCCAGTTTAGGAATAGCGATAAGCCCAATACCTTAACATTGCTGAATACCTTGGGTAGTAAGCGGTAGTCGACCTTGGCTAATGGCGGGTACATCATCAGGATGAGTCCGATGGCGATGGGAATATTAGTGGTGCCACTGGAATAGGACTCCAGGGCCGTAGCCATTTGGGGAGCAAGCACACCTAAGCCGACGCCGATAGCCATGGCAGCAAAGATCCAAAGGGTCAGGTAGCGATCGAGCCACCCCAGGCGTTTGCGGGGAGGTGCGGTAGCGGTAGTATTCATCGGTTCAGTTTTATTCGTTGATTGCATCAAATACCCAGAAGAGCTCTCGGGCGATCTGGTCGAGTCGCTGATCGTACGTTGCTGCCGCTGCTGGTGTATGGTCGGCCATTTTTGGGTCATCGTAGGGCAGCGAGATCCGGTGGCGTGCCCCCGGAACGAAGGGGCAATTCTCGTCGGCATCGGAACACACCATGACTGCGATAAAATCGGTCGATGGATTTTCGGGGTGATCGTAGACTTTAGAAAAGCAATCGGTCGCGGGACCGCCGGGCCCCGGCTGTACGGTGTAGGTTGGATTGTCACCGATACCGGAATTAACCTGAAACCCCGCCCGCTTAATGGCCGCTACTGCATTGGGGTGAAAGGCGGTGGCCTCGGTGCCTCCTGAGTAGGTCGTGACCTTGTCGTGTCCAAACCAATGTGCGGCGGCGAGGCAGCTGAGCTGAGCCAGGTGAGAGCGCCGGGAATTGTGGGTGCAGATAAATACCAGATGAGTGGTCTCCTGACTGTCCCGGATCGCCGTTTTTAGTTTGTTGAGCACCTGCTCTCGTTGGGGCGACAGCTCAGGTTTGAGCAGCCAGGATTGGCGAATCCGTTTTTGGAGTTCCGGATAAAAAGTAGTCATGTGTTATTGCGTTGGGACTGCCCGACCTCTGGGTGTCATGAAGCCGGCCGTTATTTGTTTATTGCAATAATACAATAAGAAGAGTCTTTCTGCCTGACCTATGAGAGAATTAATGAAAACTTAACAATAGGATTGCTCGTCGGGGATGGTCGAGAAGAAGTTTTGCAGCAGTTGCTGTGCTTCGGCCCACCGTTTTGGGGCGATGCAGTAATTGATCTTATTCCCGCTGATGGTTCCTTTGATGAGGCCTACGGTTTTAAGTTCTTTGAGGTGTCGGGAGATGGTGGGTTGGGCCAGTGGCAGCTCGTCGACTAATTCTCCGCCAATACAGGCATTAACCTTCAGGAGGTGTTGCAAAATGGCAACACGAGCCGGGTGAGCCAATGCCCGCGCCAGGTCAGCCATTTCATTTTGAGCCGGGGTAAAGAGTTGTGCTTTCGATGCTCCCATGGGAATTGTGGTTGGGTGATATGCATCACTAAAATAGGAAAACTTCGGGCTTTGTTCAGGTGTACGAATTTTAGGAAAAGTTATAGTATGCTGGCCGACAAAAAAGGTCGGGAACTCTCACCCCCCGGTAATACATAGCATTTTTCAATTTCCGGTTCACTTCGGCATTCGCAGGAAGAGGTTGATCCCTTCCGGTTCCTGGTCAATGGTTACCGGACCGGCTTGGGGTATGGCTTCCCGGGCAAGTTGCTCCAGTTGGGCTTCGGTGCGGTGATGCAGGAACCAGTCACCCAGGAGTTCCATTACGGGGCGTGACGGGTTGCGGGGGTGAAAATTACCGACGATCAGTTCTCCCTGCGGAGCCAGCATATTGTTGTGAAACCGTCGGATCAGCCGTACGAACACATCATCGGTAAAGTAATCAAAGAGACCGGCCGACCAGATGAGGTCGAAGGAATCGGAGGTGTGGTATTTAAATACATTGCGCTCCACGAAGGTGACGCGATCGTTGAATTCGCCGAGCAGGTTCTTGGCGTAAGCAATGGCGCGGGGGTCGAGTTCGACGCAGGTAATGTGGATATCGGCATCGGGGTTTTCCTGAAAGAATTCGAGCAGATCGCGGGCCGGTCCGCTGGCGAGGTTGAGTACGTGCAGGGTACGGTTGCTTTGGAGGGTCTTGCGGAGGAGGAGGTTTTTGAAGTAGGTCTTGCGGTTGCGGACGGCCTGGGCGGCGGAAAAACTATTGAAGAACTGATCCCATCTGAAAAAAGAGGGATTAGAGGAGGTCTTGTATCGGTAAATCATGTCTATAACCTGAAAATCCCCTGCGTAACCATAAGGTTTTGAAAAATTCCACCCCAGCAGGGTCTCTTGGGAGAGCACTGCTCCTAATTTTTGCCGAATATCTTCAATGGCATTGTGATCCAGGTTTCCTTTTTGCCAGAGAGTATACAAATGGAGGATCTGGTTTTTCCAGTAAGCATATTCCTGGGGCTCGGGCCCGGCTTGTTTAATGAGGGTTTCGAGGCCTTTTACCGGGGTAGTAATGGGTTCTATAGTCATTGCTATATTGGGTTGGGTTAGTACTCATCGAATGTTACCAAAGGTATCGGCCCCGGGGATTAGGTGAAATACCCACGCTTCGGCATTTTCCTTAGGAGATGGGAGTGGGCTTTGTTATCTTAGTAACAGACTAAAGCCCATAGTATCTAATGCGATCCGTGATCATCGACGACGAACATGACAGTCACATTGCCCTGGGGGAGCAATTACGGCGTAACCATCCGGACCTGGAGGTGGTCGGAAGCGGCTACAATGTAGCGGAAGGCCGCCAGCAAATTCTGGAGCAACGCCCCGACCTCGTATTCCTGGATATCGATATGCCGGATGGTACGGGCTTCGACCTCATCGAATCCCTGCCGGAGCGGCATTTTCAACTCATCTTTGTGACGGCTTATAATCAGTACGCCCAAACGGCCATCCGTCTGGGTGCCCTGGATTATCTGCTGAAGCCGGTGGATCCTAAAGAGTTGAAGTTTGCCATTGGTCAGGCCAAAATGCAGCAACTGGCGCAGGTCCAGCTCGAGCAGTTGCAGGTCATACAGGAAACCTTGAATACCCTGACAGACATGCACCAAGCCTCGAGGCGCCTGCCTCCGCGCATGGCCATCCCCACCGCCGAGGGGGTTCACTTCTTTCCGCCCGAAGACATCATCCGCCTGGAAGGCACGGGCAACTACACCCGCTTTTTTCTGAGGGGGGAGCAGTCGCACCTCATCGCCTCCCAATCGCTCGGCAAGTACGAAACGGACCTGAAGCCCTACCGTCAGACCATCATGCGGGTCCACAAATCGCATATGGTGAATCTGTTCCAGGTGACCCGCCTGATCAAGGGGGAGCGGGCCAAGCTGGAGTTATCGGATGCCACGGTGGTACCTATTGGCCGGAAGTATCGGGCGGCGGTGGAGAGGGTGTTGGTGGGTTAGGGGTGCTGCTCCCTTTCGTGTTTTTCGACAAAACGGAATAAATCTGCCATCGTAATGACGCCTGGTTGTTCACCTTCGATGTCTGGTTTCCAAGGGGTTGAACTGTTCCAAAAAGAATCGGGATTATCTTCAATAATACCAATGATGACTTCTGCGATTATTCGGCTGGCAACCGGGCCCAGTCTTTCACCGCCGTTACAAAGGTGAGCCTCCATTAGTGTGTAGAACCAAAGAGGAGAGTTGTTACAAAGGTGGGTAACTGCCTGTTTTTTCAGATCACTTTGCTGGTTAGGCTCACCAAATAATGGTAGGAAAGAAAAAAGGCTGTTGATTAATTCTTTTTTTTTCTCTTTTTCATGGACCTCTAGTGACTTGTAATTAACAGCTCCGCACAACACCATATAACGGGCTACATCCTGGCCTGAGGGCAGTTTAGTTTCATGGGATCGTTTCAAATTTCTTTGAACAATTCCGTTAAAGCCTGAAAACTCTCTGAATATAGAGTCGACTAATTCGGTACTTATGTTGAGGTCAATTAGACAAGCTCTATTGAAAAAATCACCATCAATATGCTTGGTTTTAGATGTAAAGAATAAAGGCCAATCAAATTTTTTTTGTAATGGTTGAAAAACAGTTTTTTGTGTGAATAAATGTTCACCACTGTCACTATCTATGTGAAATCTGTAGTGGGGGCAAACCATGCTGTGACCAAATCGAAAAAATGCAGTTGAAAATTCAATCGGTAAAAATGGATGATCTTTCCATTTGAATAATTTAAGATCATTTTTACCATTTTTGTGGATTCCTCTTTTCCAGTTTTTATCAAGAAGGTTTCTTATGGTGTCCTCATCAAGGACAGAAAGCAAGAAGTCATATATAATCATGTGCTGAAAATGCCATTCCACTTTCTTTCGGACTGTTTGGAAAATTGAATCATATTCAACAATATATGCTTGTTTTATTTTTTCAAAAAAAATATTTGTTTTATTTAATATTTCAAATAGTATGCCTTTGTATGTGATTGTTGAAGGTTTAGGTTTCTGCTGAATATTTATTTTTTTTTCATTTATGTGATTATATGCTGCATTAATGGTGTAAATGAAATTACCTGGATTTAGGTTATCTAAAGGGGTCGAACTTTTTTGAAGGGTCTCATTATCGCTCATATCAATATTCTGAATAGTTTTTTTCAGTGAAGCAATTGACTTTAGTTTAAATGATTCAAATTCATTTAACAGGCTCTCCAATGTGTTTTTAAAATTTAATTTGGGGCCATGACTTGAAAAAGAAAAATTATTAGGAAATTTTGCATTTGGCTTATTGATATTCATCTTTTCCTTTTCGAGTAACCTAAACTCCTCTTTGTATGGAGAGTTATTTATTTCCTCTTCAATTAGGCAATTGTGTAACCTTTGCCAGACAACATGAATTTGTGAAACAATAATGTTTTCATCATTGCGTGTATCTGGTATTAGAGGTATATGTTTTTTGGGGTTAGTGTCAAGTGTATTAACTCTGTTAAAATCATAATAGTTTTTGTTGCCTATAACCTTTCTGATCAACTGGAAATGTGTTCTACCAAAATTTTTAGAAGAATATAAGTGAGGAGAAATATCAGGTCCCATTCCATAAATTGAATATAAATTGAGTCGAGGGTAGAATTGACCAGATGTGGGAATTGAGCCCGATGATTTTATTTCTCTGTTAAATAATTCAGGAAAAGTAAGCTCATGAGCTACAAACTGCCCAAAATATGTATAACCAGCTGGAAGGTACTCGTTCAGACTGTTGCTTTGGTTTACCATGAATTGAGATTCCTCCTCTGAAATTGCCTGTCTAAAAGTGTCTCCAGGTAAAATAGCGGAATCAAATTGATGGGGCTTTAGGTATGGGAATAATCTATCAGATTTTTCAGTGTGCATGATAGTATATTAATTTTTATTTTTATCTTACAATGGTAAGCTGGGAATGGCTATGCTAGATGTTTTATGTTTAATATCTTGCTATTATTGAATAGTAATTTAGTTGTTCTGAAGGTTTAGTGCTATGGAATTCATATGCTCGAATATTTTGGCATTTATAAGATATTCATAGTTAAATGAATTTAGTTTGTGGTTATTTGCTTTTGCTAATTTAGAAATATTTTATTAATTGTGTATATTCTATAGACACAAAAACCCATATAAATGAGCAATGTAAGATTTGTCGGCAGTAGTGATTATAAAGGTTACTTCGATAATAATGTAAAAATTGACTACAAGCATCTCCGAATGTGGACCCATAAGGCAGTAAGCCAGGTCTCAAATGAGGCAATAACAGTTTTTGATAACTGTATATTACCAATGGCCGAAATCGAAAATGTTTCGAAAAAGTCAGATTGGATTGGCTTATCTTTAGTCCATATTGGTCAAAAAGACAAACAAGACCTTGATAGAACTTCATTGTTGATATTCCCATGGAATAGTCAGCCCGGAAGAAGCAAACATGACTTTAATGAAGTTGTCATACCAACTGACCTTAATCGACGGATAGTATTCGAAGGTGGTTTAAAATTTGAGAACATCAATCTTGCTTATACATCTGCTTTTAACTTGAATTTTTCCAAGGCTACTGTTTTTTCAGAAAACACTTTATCGGATAATTTTGAAGACCACCTGAATCAATTTTTATTCCCCGATATGTTTAGTAATGTGCTAAATATAAATAAGCCTAGCAGAAATATATTAGGGCGTTTAGTGAGAAAAATAAAAAGTAAATACATAGATGTGTTTTATAATCAGCAATATTATTTTAAAAATACCCCTGGTTTTATAGCTTATTTTAAAGTGGATTTCTTCAGAGATTTTTATTTGAAAAATAATTCATTTGATCAATTAGCATGTTTCCCTATCATAATGAAATCGGAGGGAAAAGTAGATGGTAATTTTCCCGAAGGAGAGTACTTTAGTTTGCTGCTAGCCCCGGTAAAGAAAGAAGGAGATGGGTGTTTTTTGGCGAATGAATATCATAATAAGTTGCTAATCGCGGGATATCGTTATCCCAGGCCTTGGATTCCGCCACAGTATGTTTTTGATATGAAAACGAAGAAAACTTTTAATTAAGTAGTTTATGCAAATGATTTTTTTTTGGGTTGTTTACTTTTCTCGTGCGCAGTGTCAGCTCAGGCTCCCTACTTTCACCGGCTGGATCAAGCAGACGGCCTATCAAATCAATTTAATACGCATTTATCTATTGACCAGGATGGGTATATGTGGACTGGTAGTCGCGATGGCCTAAATCGCTTCGATGGAACAGAAGTTAGAGTTTTTCGACCCTCTCTAAACGGTCAGCCAGTAGATCCTAACATCACGAGCAGAGTTTTTCAGGATTTGGATGGCTTTCGCTGGTTTTCATCCAATAACGCTCTGCACAGGATATCACCAAAGCAGGATGATATTGAAAGCTGGCAATTTAAAGCAAATGATAATACTTATTACTATGCTTTTCATCTAGAACGCGACAGTTTTCTCTGGGTTTCAGCTCATGATAGTCTGTATATCGTGCAGGTGTATGAATCCAATCCACAAAAAGCTAAACCCATACACGCTTTATCAGGTTTTCACTTTATTCCGTGGTTGGATCGAAAAGGAAACGTAATCGGACTTTTCAGGCCGCGAATTCGCGAAGGATCTGGAATAGAGATACTACGATATAGAAGTAATGGGGAGGTAAAAAGAGAAAACTATTTTTTGAGCAATAGTCAGACTCAAACTGATACATCTCTATTCAATATTGTGATAGAAAATGATACTTGCATTTGGCTTACAAGTCCTGTTGGATTGATTAAGTTCAATCCTTTCCATCCAAACAGGAAGCGTATCTATTCACATTTGCAATCCGAAGAAAATGCTTCATATTATGACTTGGACTTATGGGGTGATCGATATATCTGGGTGTCGAGCTATTACGATGGCCTTTTTTTATTTGACAAAACTGCTAAAGCTTTCGTAAAGCATGAACCATTTTTAAATATTGAGGGAAATCTGGAGGAGCCAGCTCTGGTGAATAGTCTTCATGTTGATGAAAACGGCATCATGTGGTTGTCTGTTTACCAGTATGGTATTTTATATAGGAGTCTGCTAAACAATAAATTTCAGGAGTTAATACCCCCTGATTATTTAAAAGGTCAGAAGCAATCAATCATCTGGGGGATAGGAGAATATCCAAGCGGAGACTTACTTGTATTGGTTGCGCGACAAGGACTGTTTCGTTTGTCAATTGATTTTTCCTCCGAAGAAAAGAGTTTTAAAAAAATATATGTTCCCTGTTTGGATGGTCGTGATATTAATCAGCTTAGTCAAAACTCAGATGGGACAACTTGGTTAATCACAAGAACCGGTGCAGTTCTTTATGAACCCGATTTGAATATTTGTTCTTGCCATATAGAAATGCCATCTCAGCCTTTGGAAATAGTTCAGATTAGTCCTGACAGTTTTACGGCTTTTGGGGATAGTTTGATCTACAGTTTTGATTGTCGTTTCAATAATGTTAATGTTGATACACTTAGTCAAAAGAAAACGTATACTGACTTTTTTACTGCTTATTACCAAGATTCAATTAATGGTATTGGGTTTCTGATGGTTGGGGAGAATGAGCTTAGAGTTATTGAAAATACCTTCCCCTACCGTACCATAAGTGAACATTTGAATACTGGGTACATTTATGCTCTTGATTCCAAAAAACGAGGGGAAACTTGGTTGGCTAGTTCTATTGGATTAATGAAGTATGACGTAGCAAATAAAAGTTTGCATACGATTGAAATCGCAGAGGGTAGAAATCGATCTTTTGTCGATATCGAGATCGATTCTTTCAATCACATTTGGTTAGCGTCCTATCAGGGCTTGATTCGGTATAATCCTATTAATCAGATATTCAAAACGTTCAATAAAGCGGATGGACTATTTAGTATTCAATTCGAGGATAATGTAGCTACGAGTATTCGATCGAATCTGATTGTATTCGGAGGCTCAAACGGTTTAACTGCAGTTGATCCTGAAAAATTTGCTCTTTACAAGATTACCCCTAAAATTGATATCAAATCGATGTATGCGGGAAAACATTTTATAGATTATTCGAATAATTTTAGATATCAATTTCCTTATAGTCAAAACAATCTTCGCATACACTTCGCTGCCATCGAATTCAGCGATCCCGACCAAAATCAATTTCGAACCCACTTGATTCGTAACCGAACGGATACTATTAGCACCGGATCGAACCTGACAGTCGAATACCCTAACCTTCGGGAAGGTAATTACCAACTCCATGCTTACGCAGCCAACAGCGATAATGTCTGGACTCAAGATCCATACATTGTCCCCTTCACCATCCGCCCGCCCTGGTACCGCACCTGGTGGGCCCGCACCCTGGGCGTGCTGTTCTTCCTGGC
>JASBTH010000486.1 GCA_030148525.1 Saprospiraceae bacterium
ATACCACGGTAAACCTTACGTGGAAGAGGCTTTGGGTGATGTACGATTCCGGATCGGTCCGAAGAGCTTCTTTCAGACGAACACCCGCCAGGCCAGACGGCTATACGATGTGGTGGTGGAGTTCGCGGGCCTGTCGGGCACCGAGAATGTCTACGACCTTTACACCGGGATCGGAAGTATTGGACTCTACGTGGCCAGGGAGGCCCGGCAGGTAGTAGGGATCGAGGAGATCGAAGCAGCTATCGCCGATGCCGTGGTGAATGCCGAGATCAATAATATTAATAATGCCGTTTTCTACGCAGGTGACGTCAAGGACATACTGACGTCGGATTTTGCCGAAAGGCACGGGAAACCCGACTTGCTGATCACCGATCCGCCCCGGGCCGGCATGCATCCCGATGTGGTAGAGATGCTACTGCAATTGGGGGCTCCCCGCCTGGTGTACGTGAGCTGTAATCCTGCCACTCAGGCCCGTGACCTGAATGTATTGAGCCGTGATTACCGGGTAGAAAAGATACAGCCGGTGGATATGTTTCCCCATACCCACCACATTGAGAGCATTGCTTTACTAGTGCACAAAACGAGTTAATGGAAAAACAGGAGAAATACGGAAAACTGGAACAAGACCTCCAGCAGTACAAATCGTTGCTGGGAAAAGCGGCTGATACAATACTTGATCAGGATGTATCGTCCTACCCTATTTTTGTTGTTCACCAGCTTTCAGTAGATTTAGGGCTACCCCTGGTGCAACGCGATGAGGATTCAGGCGTAAAATGGTCTGTAAATGCGACGACATTAGAGGAGCTGGTAACCAAACAGGTGATCGCCAACGAACGAGTCGACGATTTTACGAAGGTCTATAAAGATCCACGCAGCTTCCTCTGTTTATTTGTGCTCAGCGACCTGGGGGCCCAGTTTATCTTCATCCCCCGGGACGACGATTCAGCGTCGGACCACTAAAATGCATGTATGAAAATACTCATCTGTGAAAGTGACGAAATTCTGTTGACTGCTATTGAATTTCGGCTTTCCAAGCAGGGATTCGATGTAACACTCTCCAAACTGGAGGGCAACATAGGAGAAGAACTATCCACCGTATCCCCCGACCTGGTTATCGTCGATATGGATATGGAAAATCCCGCCGGTATGGAGGTGGTTAAGGAAGTAAAAGGTTGGCGTGGTGATCACACCTCGGTGTTACTTCTTGCCGATCCCGATGAGGAGGAGCTTATTATGAAGGCCTACGCAACGGGTATTTCTGATTTTATTTCCAAGCCATTCAAGCCTGCCGAATTGCTGATACGGGTTCGTCGCATACTTAGGGTTGATTAAACAGCGGTATTACCCGCAGACTAAAATCATAGCTCAAAAACTAACGCATCCATGAAAGGTATTATCCTGGCGGGAGGTTTAGGCACGCGCCTGTATCCCCTCACTTTGGCGGTGAGTAAACAGCTCATGCCCGTGTATGACAAACCCATGATCTACTATCCCCTGTCGACATTGCTCTCGGCAGGCATCCGCGATATTCTGATCATTTCCACACCGCACGACCTTCCCAAATTTGAACATTTGCTGGGCGATGGCTCTGAGCTGGGCTGCTCGTTCTCGTATATACCACAGCACGAACCCAACGGACTGGCACAGGCTTTTGTCCTGGGAGAATCGTTTATTGGTTCGGATCCCGCGGCGTTGATTCTGGGCGATAATATTTTTTACGGCAGTGGCCTGCAAAAGCTGTTGCAAAACTCGGTCGATCCCGACGGAGGGGTCATCTTTGCCTACCGCGTAGCCGATCCGGAGCGCTACGGCGTCGTGGAGTTCGATGAACATTTAAAGGCTATTTCCATCGAGGAAAAACCAGCGAATCCGAAGTCTAACTTTGCGGTTCCCGGCCTGTATTTCTACGATAACCAGGTAGTGGAGATTGCCAAAAACCTCGAACCAAGCGAGCGCGGAGAATACGAAATAACCGATGTAAATAAGCACTACCTGAAAGAAGGCCGTCTTCAGGTGGGCGTGCTGGAACGCGGGGTGGCCTGGCTGGATACCGGTACGCACCAGTCGCTCATGCAGGCGGGGCAATTTATCGAAACTATCGAGGAGCGACAGGGTTTAAAGATTGGTTGCATTGAAGAAGTCGCATACGAAATGGGCTTCATCGATGCGGAGCAACTCGAAAGGTTGGGCCATAAATTTATCAAATCGGGATACGGGCAGTACCTGCTCAATATTCTGAAATTGGAAGCAGAGCAAACATGAAGAAAGTCGGGCGTCGGTTAGTACGGATCATAGGTTGGAGCTTATTGGTTATTTTGGTAGTGGTGGTGGTTCGCACTTTTTTATTTTCCAGCCAACAAATCCCGGTGACGCCTATATCTCAGCGCAAGGTTGCCGACGAAGCGCTGGATCGATTACAACGCAGTATTACCTATCCTACGGTCAGTCGGGCTACCGGCGTCGATACCGCAGCCTTTGTGGGACTCGATACGTTTTTGCGGCGGGCATTCCCTAAGGTTCACGATTCTCTTTCGTGGTCCTACCACAAATCCTACAGCCGATTGTATCACTGGTCGGGCACGAATCCCAAGTTACCGCCAATATTGCTGTTGGCACACCTCGATGTTGTACCCGTAGAAAAGGTTAGTATGGCCGACTGGTCCCATGGCCCCTATTCCGGGACCCGTGCTGAGGGCTATATCTGGGGCCGGGGCACCCTGGACGATAAGGGAAATGCCATGGCTATCCTGGAGTCGGTCGAAACACTGCTGGCGGAAGGGTTCCAGCCGGTTCGCTCCATCTACATTGCTTTTGGCCACGACGAAGAAGTCGGAGGCCAGGGCGCGCAGACAATGGCTAAGTGGCTCAAAGACAAGGGGGTCCGACCGGCCTTTACCCTCGACGAAGGATCCTTGTTATTGGAGGGTGCTCTACCGGGACTTAATAAACCTGTGGCCATGATCGGCCTTTCGGAAAAAGGGTACGTAAGTTTGGAATTAGAGGTAAATCTGGCGGAAGGAGGTCATTCTTCCATGCCGCCTTCCGAGACAGCTATCGGTATTTTGAGCCGATCCATTGCCAAGCTCGAGAAGAATCCTTTTCCGCCCCGCATTGAAGGTCCAACGCGAGCCCTGTTCGACTACGCCGGACCAGAAATGAATCTTCCGTTGCGGGCCATTTTTGCAAACCTTTGGCTCACCAAAGGACTTCTGGCCGGCCAGTTAAGCCAGGACGCCAAGAGTGCGGCTATTATCCGGACAACTACTGCTCCTACCATTATCAAGGCCGGGATAAAAGATAATGTGCTGCCTACATTGGCCAGTGCCGTGATCAATTTTCGCATCATTCCCGGCGAAACACCTGAATACGTTCGCGACCGGGTGATACGCATTATTGATGACGATCGTGTACAGGTCGACTTTCAGGAACAGTTTTCGGTATCGAATCCTGCTCCCGTCTCGGAGACCAGTGCCTTCGGGTTTCAGGTAATTCATCGTACGATCCGGGAGTTATACCCCGAGGCGGTGGTAGCTCCGGGCCTCGTCGTTGGGGCGACCGACAGTCGTCATTACCTGGACGTATCCGAACAAACGTATCGGTTCATGCCTGCCTTACTCGACGCCGAAGAGCTTTCCGGTATTCACGGCATTAACGAGCGTATCAGCGTGACCAATTACGAACAGATGATCCGTTGGTATATCAGGTTATTGAAAAATAGCTGCCAGTAGTTTTGGGGCTGGAGGGACCGGAATGACTTGCCTGAGCCAGGCACCATTGTTCTCCCTAGCTGCTGTGTCACTGCTCTTTATTGCATTGAGCGTAGTGCGTGGAGCGTCGGGACCGGGATAGACTGTTGACTTGGCAGCTTAGGTTTTCTTTAGTGCCTGGCATTGCAGCTTTTTGTGTCGGGCAAATCGAGAGACTGAGCGACTTGAGGGATTTCTTGGGCTTGGTTGTGTCGGTATTTTTAGTGTCTGGCCCGTTAGCTTTTGGTAGGGCATGTCTCTCATTCGCACATTTTACTATCGTCCGTTCGAGCCTCAACGAGCAGGCCGGTATTCGACGAACTTGAAGCATCGGGCTATGACTAAAGAAGAAATCGCCTAATCGCCTGATCCCCTGATCCCCTAATCGAAAAAAGAGGGAGACGCGATAAATTGTCGTCCCGGAGAGCGTTATTCCAATATCGGCAAGAACCCCTTTCCCCAATTCCCC
>JASBTH010000490.1 GCA_030148525.1 Saprospiraceae bacterium
TGGGAAGGGGGATGAGCGTCCCCGCATCCTGATCGTCGGGCTGGCGGGTCAAGACATCCCACAAGACTTCGATGTGCTCGCTGACCGAACGACTGGATTCACTGGCGAACCCGGTGGCATACTGAGGAGGCTCTTCGAAATGAGCCATCCAAAAGGACTTAATGTCAAAGTCTTCCTGTTGGCGAGCATCATGGTAGGCTTCCATAATCTGGTCGGTGGGGTACTTCGGTATGCAGTCGACCACCGTTTTTCCGTCGGGGAAAATGCCCGCCATTTGAGCGTCGATGAACAGGTCCCCGAAACGTTCCCGGGGAGGCAGGTTTTTCTTGTCTTCTGAATAAGTACTCGTGGGAGCCTCTTGTTGGCAACTCCAGGCAGTAGCCAGCAGAAAAACAAATAGCAAGTAACGGTACATGAATTTTTTTCTGGAAAATAGACATTTTTACCGGATCAGACCTGTCGGCCAAAAAAGGTAGCCACGACCCGGGCGGCCGTTTGTTCCAGGTGTTCGGATGTCTTCTGAATGGCTTCCTGCTGAGTTATTGGTCCCGCCTGTATGGGGAAGGCGGATAACAAACCGGAAGATTGCAGCTGGTCAGCCGTTAATTGCAGGCGACCACACAGGGCAATGATGGGGACTTGCTGTCGACCAGCCCGCACCGCCAACCGCTCGATCAGTTTACCTTGCAGGCTTTGTTCGTCGAGCGAACCTTCTCCGGTAAGCACCAGTTGTGCGCGGGCCATACGCTCTTCGATCCTGACCAGATCCAGGACGGTCTCCGCGCCCGACACTAATTCACCACGCAGGAAGAGAAGGGACGCAGCACCTAATCCTCCCGCGGCACCGGCCCCCGGGTGTTGGGAAACGTCCTGCCCGAATGTCTCCTTCCACAACTGGCTAATCTGTTGCAGCCCCCGTTCGAGCACGGAAACATCCGATTCGGAGGCTCCTTTTTGCGGAGCATAGACCCTGGCTGCACCCCGAGGCCCGAATAGGGGATTGCGGACATCACATAGGATGCGGAATGTTGCTTTCGCCAAAAGAGGGTGCGCAGCCGATTGATCGATGTGATCAATACGGGCGAGATGTGCTCCGGCAGGATAGTCAATGGCCCTGCCTCCGGAAAAGGAGCGTATGCCAAGGGCCGAGGCCATACCCATACCGCCATCGGTAGTGGCACTGCCACCTAAACCCAGGTAGATTGTCTGTGCACCTCGCTCCAGGGCATGCCGGATGAGTTGTCCCGTTCCAAAAGTTGTGGCTTCCATGACATTGCGTTCACCCGGGAGCAAATGTTGCAGACCAGATGCTTCGGCCATGTCAATGAGGGCGGTAGCGTCCTCTTCCACCCACCCGTAACCAGCCTTTATAGATCGCCGGATCGGGTCGAGCACGGATACGTCGGTCCAATCGCCTTTTAATGTTCGGGTAAGGATACGAGCAGTACCTTCTCCGCCATCGGCAAGAGGGCATTCATCGACACTGGCTCTTGGAAATACAATACGTATTCCCCGAGCCATAGCGGAGCAAACAGTTGGAGCGTCGGCGCCTTCTTTAAAGGCGTCCGAACAGACCAGTAGACGCATGCATTACGAAGGTTGTTCAACACTTTGGGCTCTCACTCCAAAGGTAGCAATCTTGTCGAGTTCTTCTCCGTGTTGCTGTTCCCATATAGGTCCGTGAAAATGGGTAAGCTTGCGCAGTCCGGATAGTGTATGCCGTTTTTCGCGTAAGCTCAAATTTCCGGCCAGGATTTGTTGGACTAATTCCATAGCGGGCCGAACCTCATTCAGCATAGTAAGGCCATTTGGCGTCAGGCGCACTTTTTTGGATCGTCCGTCGTCGGGATCGTCATAATCCTCGATAAGTCCGTTGCGAATAAGGCGCCGAATAACTTCCATGCCAGGTGAAAACTCCACAGTATTATAGTGGATGAGATCAGACTTCCTCAGGTCACCCATCTCATCGAGGGTACTCAGGAAGGTGAAGTCAAAAATGCCTTTCAGGGGGGAGGTTTTAAGGGCGGTTTTGATGTAATGGCGTGCATGTTGGTAAAGGTCAACCAGTTGCTGCATGATGGATTCATTCAATTCCTGATGAATGCGGGGGGATCCGTTTGCTTCGGAGTCGGTTGCTTCGTGATGTTGTTGTTCGTAGAGCCAGGCAGAGAAATCGGATAGAGTGGCCTTTCCGTTTTCCGCTTCGTACTGTTTCAGTACATCAATTAGGTCCTCTAACAGCGAATAGTTCATAGGTGTAAATTCTGTGTTAGGGTGTTATACGGGCATACATTCAAAATGTTGTCATTGTAGTTGGTGTAATTTCAAGTCTTTTTAGTGGGGAACCGGTAGGAGATTTACCAAAAGCATAGTGAATTGCAATAAGAAAAGGTTGTAAGGTGTCATCAGTTGGTACCGGGCAATCCGGGACTGATCACTACTTACAACCATTTTGTTTGGTTAGAAACGTTGTGCAGAACGCTGTACCAGGCACTGACAGCCTGACTTGATTTTTGCCGTAAGGCTATTGTTACACGCTAGCCTTCGTAGGAGGATGTCGGAATACTGGATTCTTCCAGGCGAGCATCGACGATGCGGGTAATGATATAAGATCCAACCAGAGTTGTAGCAATACCTTCCGCGATGACCATTACGCCGGCTGTAACAGGATTAAAACCAGTTTTAGCAGTTTCCAGCGGTATATTAGCGTTGATATCGGCCATCAATTGCGGATTGAAGTTCAGAAAGAGCATCATGAATACACCAAAACCAATGACACCAAAGGCAGAGGTGTAAAAAGCAGCTCCCACTCCTGATATATAGTTGTGTACCGTATCCGGGCGAAGCTTGCGATACTCGTTGATCGCCATAGCCATTAACGTCAAATGGATAACACCATTGAACAATCGCAGGTAGGTGTTGTCTGCCTGGCCAACCATATACATAATCATAAAGAAGGCGATAAAACCCGCCAGCATCCATATTCCGTATTTGATAGCAATTTTTTTCATGTCGAGTTATTGTTGGTATAGATTCACTTGTAAAAGGGAAAAAAGACGCAAATGTTCGTTTGAAATGGGGTAAATCATCGGCAAAACCGGTCAGTAAACAACCTTTGCCTTACTACGTTCCATCTGCGTATGGCACACAGTAAACAAATTCGATCCGCTATCCTGAGCCTTTGTCAGCAAAGAGGTCCCGGGAAAACGATCTGTCCATCGGAGGTCGCCCGCAACCTGTTCCCATCTGATTAGCGATCCCATATGGAGGAAGTTCGGATGGAAGCTTGTCACCTGGCATCGAAGGGAGATATCGTGATTACCCAGGGATCTGATACCCTTGATCCCCAACAGTCTTTTCGGGGGACAATTCGTTTACGCCTTTCCGCGCTGTGACTGACTGTACAATTGATCGTCTACAATTAAAAGTTATATCCTTATGTTAAAGAAATGTACCCTGCTACAAGTGTGTTTATTGTTCTTTGCCGTAACCGGTTTTAGTCAGTATAGCGAAGTTCTTTTAGATTACGACAAACACATTTTTGCCAATAATCAGGTATTGCCTGCCGGAGAAGATTTGTTGGTTCGTGGAAAGATCCCTTCCGCTATCGAATACGTCCGATTAGCTATTTATCCTGAAAAAGGTATAGAAAACCGAAAGGCCATACACGAAGGTTCATGGAAGAAGCCCATGGAGCAGGCCGGTGGTGAATACACCATCCCGGTGCACTATCGATTGCGGCCATCAACCCGTTACGATATTCGTCTGGCGTTTTACAGGGCTGCTTCTGATAAAGAAATGCGTGCATTATCTGATCGTTTGCGGTACCAGATGGAAGAATATCTGAAAGCCCAAATACTTATTTCCGGAACGGATATTGACCTGGACGAGCGACCAAAGAACATGCGGGAGAAAATGGAATCCCTAATTCACCAAAAATTAGCAGGCTACCACCGGGCTCTCAAACGTCAGGACCGGATTTTCTCGGATCTGATGCTCGAACAATTAAATGCCCTGCAAGAGTCGGAAGTGCCAGCTCTTAAGGACCGTCAGGAAGCAGCTCTTGGTCTCTTGCGGGAGGAGTTGGTCGATTACCTGAGTGGTACCTGGTACACCCTGGCTGATGAGCGTTACCTGGACGATGTTCCGACCGAGGATAAGCAGGGAGCACTATCCATTAATGCCGGTTACGGTGGTGTTGGGCTGGCGGGCGATTCAGAAGACGATTTTGAATACGATACTTCCCCCTATGTAGGTGTTAGTTTCCCCTTCGGAAACAGTGCCTTCAGTGGTAAATTCTTCAGTAATCTCTACCTGGGTGTCGGACTGATGCTAAATGACCTGGAACGCGAATCCGGTCAAACCTTTACGGGGCCCGTGGTGGGGAGACCCATCTACGCAAGCTTTGATTATAAGCTGTTTCAGTTCGTATACCTCAACGCAGGTGGTGTTCTGCTGGAACGATCCGACGAAGAAGCGCCTTCCAATGCTTTATTCATTCGCCCCTTCGTTGGGTTGAGTGCCAAGATAAATTTGAGCATTGGATTTGATAAATGATATATCAGGTTTGAGGTTTGAGGTTTGAGGTTTGAGGTGGTGCGCTGTGTACAATTAATTGAGCATTTAGCACTGCAAACTGAACATTTAGTATTGACCACCGACCAAGTACAAGTTTTTCGTACATTAGTCCGAAAGACGCAAAATTTATGACAAGACGTGTACTGATCTGCCAGGCCATGCTGCTGGTTGGTTTTTTGGCGAAAGCCCAATCACCTGACGTTTCCAATAACTCTACCCTGACTATCCCCCAGATTATGCAGGGAGATAGATTCGTCGGGTTCTTACCTTCCAACATTTCCTGGAGTGAGGATGGTGAAACCATTTATTTCAGCTGGAATCCAGAGATGGACACTATACGTTCTTTGTACAAGACCGACCGCAACGGAAGTGAGCCGGTGCCGGTCTCCACGGAAGAGCAAAAAATGCTACGAAATGGCAATGGGGGTTATTCAGCCGATCGAACATACAAGGTATACAGTGATAATGGCGATCTCTTTCTGTTAAATCGCACCACTGCTGAGGAAATACAATTAACCAATACTAGCGACAGGGAATCCGGCCCCTTATTTGCCAGGGAAGATCAGGTTATCGTTTATCGGTCGGGAAATGATCTTTTTTCCTGGAACCGGCAAACGGGGGCTACCGAACAATTGACGAACGTGCAGAGTGATGGTCCCCGCCGCTCGCGTCCCGACCCGGAGTACCAGCAGTGGCTGCAAGAACAGCAAATGGATCTGTTTGAAGTGCTACGGTGGCGAGAAGCCCAGTCCGAAGCACGATCTGCTCAACGGGAAGCCTTGCAACCCGAGCGGCCTTCCCCGGTGTACCTGGGGGGTAAGCGCCTGTGGGGGATGGAAGCCAGCGATGACCTGCGCTACGTAACCATGATGATGGCCAAGTCGGCTGACGCCAAAAATACCCGGGTGCCCAATTACGTAACCGAAAGTGGTTATATTGAAGACCTTCGTTCCCGGGCCAAAGTAGGAAGCCCCCAGACTACCTACGAGATGGGTATCTTCGACCGGGAGCTGGATACTTTTTACAGGATTGATCCCGCTCAGTTGCCGGGAATCTACGATAAGCCCGCTTATCTGGAGGAATACCATACCGGCTCGGAGGATTACGTAGATACCTTCAAGCAAGCCCGGGAAGTGACCTATGCGTCGCCTATCTTCAACGGGGAAGGTGAGGCAATCCTCATTCTGCGTTCACAAGACAATAAAGACCGATGGATCACCCTGCTCGACCCCGAAACGGGAGAGCTGACCACGCTGGATCATCAACGCGATGATGCCTGGATTGCCGGCCCCGGCATTGGATGGTCTTTTGCGTCGGGAACAGCTGGCTGGCTTCCGGATAACCGCACGATCTATTACCAATCGGAAGCAAGCGGTTTTTCGCATCTGTATACAGTGGATACCGAAACAGGTAATAAAACCCAACTCACTTCCGGTGATTTTGAGATCCAGTCGGCGGCCTTATCGAATGACGGATCCACCTTTTACATTACAGCCAGTGCCGAAGGGCCACACGAGCATCACTTCTATCATCTGCCGGTCGGTGGAGGCGAGCTTACCCGCATTACCACCATGCCGGGTAATCACGAAGTGGACATGTCGCCCGACGAAGAATACCTGGCCATTCGCTATTCCTATAGCAATAAACCCTGGGAGCTATACGTGATGCCCAATGAGGCGGGAGCCGAAGCTGTCCGGGTGACCGAATCAACAACCGATGACTTCAACGCCTATGATTGGCGTGATCCGGAGATAATACGCTTTACGGCCCGTGACGGTGCCGAGGTGCCAGCTCGTCTTTATCGCCCGGAAAATCCTCGACCCAATGGCCCCGCCGTAATTTTTGTACACGGTGCCGGTTACTTACAGAACGTTCATCGTTGGTGGAGTAGTTATTATCGGGAGTATATGTTCCACAATCTGCTCGTTGATAATGGGTATACCGTGCTGGACATTGATTACCGGGCCAGTGCCGGCTACGGTCGCGACTGGCGTACGGGAATCTATCGCCACATGGGTGGGAAAGACCTGGACGATCAGGTAGACGGTGCCAAGTATTTGGCGGAAGACTATGACATTGATCCCGACCGCATCGGGATATACGGTGGGTCGTACGGAGGGTTTATTACCCTGATGGCGCTGTTTACCGAGCCGGGAACATTTGCCGCCGGGGCTGCTTTGCGATCAGTTACTGACTGGGCGCATTACAACCATGGGTACACCTCCAATATCCTGAACACACCGACAATGGATAGTATCGCTTTTGCACGCTCTTCACCCATCAACTTTGCGGATGGGCTGGACGATCGCCTGCTCATTCTGCACGGTATGATCGACACGAATGTACAGTTTCAGGATGTAGTGCGGCTGGCACAGCGACTGATCGAACTGGAAAAGGATAATTGGGAATTCGCTGTCTTTCCAGTAGAGCGTCACGGATTTATTGAGCCCACGAGTTGGAGTGATGAGTACAAACGAATATTCAAATTGTTCCAGGAAACCCTTAAATGATGCTGGGATTATTAGAAGTAGTTATTGGTCTGATTTTTGTTCTGCTTTTGCTCAGTCTGCTGGCCACAACGGTCATGGAATTATTGAGTTCCGGCCTGGCATTGAGGGGCAAAAATCTGGAGAAAGCCTTGCGTAATATGCTGGCATCGGCCGATGCCGAGGAGAAGGTTTTCAGGCAGTTTAAGCAAAATCCACTGTACAAACAGCTTTCGCAAAGATACGGTAAGAGCCGACGGCGTTCGCCGTCGTATTTGAGCTCTGGCTCCTTCCAGTCCATTCTCTTCGACGTACTGTTGGAGGGTGAGGGGATAGATCGAATTCAGGAGCGCATCGACAGTTTGCCTGACCGCGACCTCAAACAGGTACTGAATCAACTTTTGACCGATGCGGATTACCGGCTTGATGAGTTTCGCAGTAACATTCGCAATTGGTACGACAATGTCATGGATCGGGCATCGGGTTGGTACAAACGCAATATCCAAAAGATACTCGTGGCCGTTGGTTTGGCGATTGCGGTCATCTTCAATGCCGATACGATCGCTATTTACGAGCGTCTGGAATCAGATCCCGAGGCCCTGCAGCAAATACTGACTATGGCGGAAGACTACCTGATGGTGCAGGGTGATTCTCTGACCACTACGCAGGATCCCGTCATGCGGGAGTCACTGGATAAGATAAATCACCTGATCAGCAGGGAAATCGATGAGGCTTCCGCACCCCTGGGTTTGGGGTGGGGTGGGGTCGATATCCAGGCGCTCACCTGGCAGGACTGGGCACTCAAAGTATTGGGGTGGATCGTTACCGCCCTCGCCGTATCACTGGGAGCTCCTTTTTGGTTCGATTTGTTGAAAAAGCTGGTAAATATCCGTGGATCGGGGGAAAAACCAAAGGCCAAGGCATAAGGAAGCCCACAATTGTGCGTTAATGGTGTACTATGAGGATAATCCAGATTACGGACCAACATGTGGGCAAGGAAGAAGATCAACCCCATGGCGTTGATGTGCGCCATAATTTTCAACGCTTATGCCGTCGAATCGCAGTCCTGCGTCCTGATCACCTGGTTATCACCGGAGATCTTTGCCTCGAAAATGGGGATTCTGAGGTGTACCGCTGGATAAAGGAGGAAGTTGACCAACTTGACATTCCTTATGAGGTACTGTCCGGTAATCACGACAATCCCTGTCTGCTGGCCGATGTTTTCGGAGTGACCGCCGATATGAAAGGGCAGGAACTTTATTATTGCCGCACCTGGGAGGGTGAGCGTTTTTTGTTTCTGGATACCACCCCCGGCAGCCTGAGTAGCCGGCAATTAGACTGGGTGGAGAGCCATTTACGTTCCGGTGAAGGTCGTTGTCGCGTGCTTTTTATGCATCACCCACCCGTTATTGCCGGTGTGCCGCATATGGACTCCAAATACCCTCTGCAGGCTCGCTACCGGGAAGCCCTGGAGTTGATTTTTGCGAAAGCGAGGGAACCTGTGCGGGTCTTCTGCGGTCACTATCACCATGCCCGAACCATTGAAGAATCGTACGGCACGGTATTTATCTCCCCCTCTTCTTACGTTCAGATCAACCCGTACGTCGAACATTTTCAGCCGGAGCATACTACTCCCGGTTTCCGGGTGATCGAGGTACAAGGTGATCAATTACGCACTTCCGTTCATTTCATGGTGGATTGATCATGGCAAAAACACGTACCAGCTCCGGAAAGACAGTCGATGACCATCCCGAACTGGCCTGGCTGGATAAGATGGCAGAGTTCCTGGATGACCGTTTTCGGATCCCCGGAACCCGTCTGCGATTTGGTTTCGATGCGCTGGTAGGGTTGGTGCCCTATGTGGGCGATATTATCACCTTTTTGATTTCCGGATTTCTGATTATAGTGATGGCCCGCAGAGGAGCCTCGGGCCGATTGTTGATCCTTATGCTGGGCAATCTCTTTGTGGATGGCGCTATGGGGACGATCCCGATATTGGGGGACCTTTTTGACTGGCGATACCGTGCTAATAAGAAAAACGTTCGCTTATTGCTGGCCCATTACGGAGAAGGTCGTCACCGGGGGAGTGCCTGGCCGGTCATCGGCCTGATTATTTTGGCCCTGTTCGGACTATTGATCTTGTCCTTTTGGGTAGTGGGGCGTATCTTATCTGCTCTGGGTTTGGCATTGGGTAACCTTTTTTCCTTAACATAATACCCTGCGTTATGCTGGTAGGACAAGAATTCGACAAACTTGAAGACGGGTACACCGAAAAGATACGTCGGTGGGTTCCCCATTACGACGAACTGATACGTTCACTGGTTACCGGGCTTCCGAACGATTTCGAGCCGCAAACAACTCTTGATCTTGGTGCCGGTAACGGCAATTCAACCTTTGCGGTGCGTCAGCGCTTTCCGGAGGTTGATGTGGTTTTAGTGGATGCTTCCGCAAAAATGATCGCATCCTGTGCGGAGCGTTTTGGTACCTCCGATGCATTTACCTACGTCGAAAAATACATGCAGGAATTGAGCTTTATGCCCAAAACTTTTGACTTGGTAGTGGCCGGCTTGTCCTTACATCATTTACTGGAAGCGGATAAGCAAGGTTTATTTAGCCGTGTCTACGAGTGGTTGCGTCCTGGAGGCCGTTTTTTGGCTTGCGACATCTTCGTGGATACCAAAGATGAGCAAAATCACCAACAGGCGCTGGCGGAGTGGGAACGGATAGCCCGGGAGCAGGGAAGTTCCGATGAAGACTGGCAATACCTGATGGAGCACTACGCTGAATACGACCATCCCGACTCCTTCGACGACCAGATGAAGTGGTTGCGGGAATCCGGGTTTCCGCAAGTGTCTATCGCATTTAGCCGGGGGTACTTTGGAACCATTCAGGCTATCAAGCCAATGGATTAGCCGCCGGCGGGACGTGCGTTATAATCCTTCAGCACTTGTATATGTAATTCCCGAATGGCCATGGCCTGATCGTAGGCACTTTGGTGGTTACTCGTTTCCAGGTATTTACTGATGGGGGTTTGACAATTCATACATCTTCCTTCGACGATCAGATCGCCAATGTGGTTTAGCCATATTTCGGATACGTCGATGGTTGCATTGTATCTCCGTTCGCAACCAGTACAGGTGGCGGTATGTATTTCCCGCGTAAAACCCTGTTCGAACCGATCGCGCAGCATAAGCCGCACGTCGTCAAGTGAAATTTCCAGTTCCAGATTTAATCCCATAGTCTGTTGTTCTGGATTGTACAACAAGCTTTCGCTAAAAATGATCTGACCATGCACCCCTCACTTTTTCAAAAACAAGTAAGATCCGTTCGGGTAACCCGGTATGCATCGGAGGCCTGCGAAAAATTTGAAGATGAAGTCGTGGTTGAGGAACCGCTGGAGATCCGTCTGGCAACTGCCGGACGGGAAGAGCAGATGCGCACCTTGTCAATTACTATGCGTACTCCCGGTAACGATGCACAGTTGGCATTGGGCTTTCTGTTTACGGAAGGTATCATTGGGGCCCGGGGGGATGTGGTCGGAGTGGATCAACCGCGGCGCAGGGTAGGAGACACGGTGCACGAAAACACCATCGATATTTTGCTGCGCAGTGATATGCACATTGACTGGTCTGATCAGGAGCGACATTTTTACACGGCATCCAGTTGTGGTGTATGTGGAAAGGGGAGTATGGAAATGGTGCGTCAGCAGTCCGTTTATTTGTTGCGACCGGGCTGGCCGCAGGTGCAGATCGGACTGATCCAATCGCTACCTGAGCACTTGAGTGACGAACAATCGGTATTTGCCCGCACGGGAGGCTTGCATGCGGCGGCTTTAGTCACTCCTGAAGGAAGCATCCTGGCTACTTACGAGGATGTAGGGCGCCACAATGCGTTGGACAAGTTGATAGGGTATGCGCTGGAGGAAGATTTGTTGCCTTTGCGCAATGCACAGATAATACTCAGTGGGCGTATCGGGTTTGAGCTGGTGCAAAAAGCCTGGATGGCTGGTGTCCCGGTATTGTCGGCTGTTGGTGCACCATCCAGTCTGGCGATTGATCTGGCCGAGGAGTGTGGGATGACCCTGATAGGCTTTGTGCGTAGCGACCGTTGTAATGTGTACACGGGAGATGAGCGGGTGAATTGGGGAAAGGGTGAATTGGGGATTAGGGGATTAGGGGATAGGGTGATCGGTGCGGCATACATTGTTGTAGAGCCGCCGATTTATCGCGTCTTCCCCGCCGGTCAGAGCCGGTCAGGTCATTTTTATAGCCGCCGGTTTGTCGCGTCTCCTGAGTGGCGGGTACATTTCACGGTTCAGGATGAACGGCCGGCGGTATGAGCTACGCGAATGGGGAAGAACATCTTCGTCTTTTTTTGGCGAAAGCCAAACGGTAAACCCAATAACACGGGTTGGGAACTGCATATTACAAATTAGGCGTGGAGCACTCAGTAATTCCACAACATCATAATATGGTTTCATAGATGTAAATACCGGTACATTCTGTGGCCTTACTGCTGTTTGGGAAAAAGGAAAATAGGCCTGAAGTCCGGTGCCTGGCGTTCCCTGTCCAATGCCAGAAAGGGGCTCTCCAACAATTTCAAGTTCTATCTTGTAATTTCAGAATTAAAGCTTTACCTTTGCAATCGCTTTTGAGCAAGCTGTGTCCACGTGACACTTAGATGTTTATTAAGCGAATATATCTGAAAGGTTAAGTTTTATAAACAGTATTTAGAATATGCCTACAATCAACCAGCTGGTACGCAAAGGCAGAAAGAAAATTGTGCAGAAGAGCAAGTCTCGTGCACTGGAGTCTTCTCCTCAGCGTCGTGGTGTATGCACTCGTGTATATACGACCACACCTAAGAAGCCGAACTCTGCTTTGCGTAAGGTTGCCAAGGTACGTTTGACGAACGGTATCGAGGTTATTGCCTATATCCCGGGCGAGGGTCACAATTTGCAGGAACACTCCATTGTACTTGTACGTGGAGGCCGTGTAAAAGATCTTCCGGGTGTACGTTATACGGTAGTTCGGGGAGCACTGGACACCGCCGGTGTTACCGACCGCCTGCAAAGCCGTTCTAAGTACGGTACGAAGCGACCCAAGAAGTAATTATGTTTCAATCATTCAAGAAACCGCTGATTCATGCGTAAAAGAAAACCAAAACTAAGAATTATTGATCCCGACCCCCGGTACGGCGATCAGATTGTAACCCAGTTCGTCAATAATATGATGATGCAGGGAAAGAAATCAACTGCCTTCTCCATCTTCTACGAAGCGATGGATATCATAAAGGAGCGCACGGAACAAGACGAGCACCAAATCTGGAAAAAGGCGTTGAACAATGCCATGCCCCAGGTCGAGGTACGCAGCCGTCGTATTGGTGGTGCAACCTTTCAGATTCCAACGGAAATTCGCGCCAAGCGGAAAATGTCGATCGGTATGAAATGGCTGATCAAGTTTGCCCGCCAGCGCAGTGGAAAAGGCATGGCCGAGAAACTGGCTGCCGAGTTGATGGCTGCCAGCAAAGGTGAAGGCGGTGCGGTTAAGCGTAAAGAAGATACGCACCGTATGGCTGAATCGAACCGGGCCTTCGCGCACTTCCGCGTGTAATCATTTATTTAAAACATAAAATCTCTTTCGAGGCGTAGTCATGGCACAGAAAGATCTCAAATTCACACGAAATATCGGTATCGCTGCCCACATTGATGCCGGTAAAACAACGACCACAGAGCGCGTTCTGTACTATACCGGTATCAGTCACAAGATCGGTGAGGTGCACGACGGTGCGGCCACTATGGACTGGATGGAACAAGAGCAGGAGCGTGGTATTACGATTACTTCTGCTGCCACTAAGACCAGCTGGCCATGGAAGGATGATGAATACACTATCAACATCATCGATACTCCGGGTCACGTGGACTTTACCGTAGAGGTAGAGCGCTCATTGCGCATCCTGGACGGTGTAGTTGCCCTATACTGCGCTGTAAGTGGAGTGGAGCCCCAGTCTGAAACGGTTTTCCGTCAGATGGACCGCTACAAAGTTCCCCGTATCGGTTTCGTTAATAAGATGGACCGTTCTGGTGCAAACTACTTCGCTGTAATCGAAGATATAAAAGCAAAGCTTGGTGCTAACGCCATTGCGATGCAGGTACCCATTGGTTCGGAGGAGACCTTCAAAGGTGTGGTCGATCTGATCACCAACGAAGCTCGTATCTGGAATGATGACGATATGGGGATGACCTACGAGATCGTAGATATCCCTGAAGATCTTCTGGAAACCGTAAATGAGCGTCGCGAAGCACTCCTCGAATCAGTAGCAGAATACGACGAGACGCTGTTGGAGAAATTCTTTGAAGATCCCGACTCTATCTCCGTTGAAGAGATCCGCGCTGCTATCCGCGCTGCGGTTTGTGATATGAGCATCATGCCGATCTACTGTGGTTCTGCCTTTAAGAACAAAGGAGTTCAGGCTGTATTGGATGCTGTTTGTGCCTTCCTGCCTTCTCCGGTTGATGTAGATGCGATCGAAGGTGTTAATCCGCACACGGATGAGGTTGAGAAGCGTCGTCCGTCGGTAGATGAGCCTTTTTCTGCCCTGGCGTTTAAGATTGCTACGGACCCATTCGTAGGTCGTTTGGCTTTCTTCCGCGCCTACTCTGGCCGTTTGGATGCCGGTTCTTACGTGCTGAATACGCGTACCGATAAGAAAGAGCGTATCTCTCGTTTGTACCAAATGCACTCGAACAAACAGAACGCTATTGATTTCGTGGAAGCAGGTGATATTGCCGCTGGTGTAGGTTTCAAAGACCTGCGAACCGGTGATACCATTTGTAACGAGAAGCACCCCATTGCGTTGGAATCTATGACCTTCCCCGATCCCGTGATTGGTGTGGCCGTAGAGCCAAAGTCGCAAAAGGATATGGATAAGTTGGGTATGGGCCTGGCCAAACTGGCTGAGGAAGATCCTACTTTCCAGGTGCGATACGATGAGGATACCAACCAGACCATTATCCGTGGTATGGGTGAGTTGCACCTTGAGATCATCGTTGACCGTCTGCGTCGCGAGTTCAAAGTAGAGTGTAACCAGGGTGAGCCTCAGGTTAACTACAAAGAAGCATTGACCAACTCGGTAACACACCGCGAGCGCCTCAAGAAGCAGTCGGGTGGTTCTGGTTTGTTTGCCGATATGGAATTCGAACTCGGGCCTGCTGATCAGGAATTCCTGGAGAGCGATGAGTTCCAGAGTGGAAAAGAGAAGTTGCAGTTTGAATGGGGCATCGTTGGTGGATCCATCGACAAGAACTACCAGAAGCCCATTAAAGACGGGTTCCTGTCTTGCATGGCTAACGGTATCCTGGCCGGCTACAATATTGAGAGCATGAAAGTTCGGGTGTACGACGGATCTATGCACGCCGTTGACTCGAAGCCAATTGCCTTTGAATTGTGTGCCAAGGAAGGATTTAAGGCCGCTGCTGCAAAAACGAATCCGAAGATCATGGAGCCAATCATGAAGCTGGAGGTAACTACTCCGGAAGAATTTGTTGGTTCGGTAGTTGGTGATTTGAACCGTCGCCGTGGTTTGCCGAAAGGCCAGACGCCCCGCCCGGGTGGTGCGGTGTCCATCACGGCTGAAGTGCCTCTGGCCGAAATGTTCGGTTACGTTACCCAACTGCGTACGATCACTTCTGGACGTGCCACCTCTACTATGGAGTTCAGCCACTATGCGGTTGCTCCGGAGGGCATTGCCAAGGAGGTAATGGAAAAAGCGAAAGGCGAGGTAAAAGCCTAGCAACAGATATGTGGTCTGCTGAACGAAGCAGGCCACTCTTTTAACTTTGAAAATCGTAGACACTAAGGCATGAATCAGAAGATTAGAATCAAACTTCGTTCGTACGATCACAATCTGGTTGATAAGTCAACGGAGAAAATTGTGAAAACAGTAAGGAATAGTGGAGCTGTTGTCACTGGTCCGATTCCGCTGCCCACCGAGAAGAAAATCTTTACCGTGCTCCGTTCGCCGCACGTTAACAAGAAAGCTCGTGAGCAGTTCCAGTTGCGCACCCACAAGCGCCTTATTGAAATCTACACACCCACCCAAAAGACAGTTGATGCATTGTCTAAGCTGGAATTGCCGAGTGGGGTAGATATCCAAGTTAAGTTGACGTAAGCAACCAGATTCAAGTAACATCGTTCTTCTGCTGCGCTTTTTAGCGAAAGCGCCGGCTCAGAACAAACCTAAGTCTCCTTAGGTTAATCGGAAGCCCACCACATCCTTCGATGTGGTGAAGTGACCACCCCGCAACCCCCCTTAACGGGTAACAGGAGTGGGCACTTGCAAGGGCTTTTCGTTTATCGGGGACGTTAACCATTAAATGTAAAATCTGATGAACGGACTATTAGGTAAAAAGATTGGTATGACCAGCATCTTCGATGAGGCTGGCCGTAATATTGCTTGTACCGTAGTCGAGGCCGGACCCTGTGTAGTTACGCAGGTGAAGACCGAAGAAACAGACGGTTACAACGCACTTCAGATTGGTTATGGTGAGGCAAAAGAAAAGAATACCTCCCAGGCCTTGCAAGGGCATTTCGAAAAAGCAAGTACAAGTCCGAAGCGGAAAGTAATTGAGCTCCGCGATTTCGATATCGAAAAAGCGATCGGCGACCTGATTAAAGTAGATGAAGTCTTTAATGAGGGCGACATGGTCAGTGCAGTTGGTAATTCCAAAGGGAAAGGCTTCCAGGGGGTTGTCAAGCGCCACGGATTCCGCGGTGTAAATGACGCTACCCACGGCCAGCACAATCGCCAGCGTGCTCCGGGTTCTATCGGTGCTGCCTCATACCCGGCTCGCGTATTCAAAGGAATGCGCATGGGTGGCCAGGATGGTGGCCGTCGCGTAAAGGTGCAAAACCTGCGCGTACTGAAAGTATTCCCGGAAAAGAACCTGATTTTGGTGAAAGGTGCTATCCCCGGCCATAAGGGATCTTTCGTGATTTTGGAAAAGTAATCTATTCATGAATCTCCGCCCCGTGTGGAGTTTCACTAAACAGAGTAAGCAATGAAACTCGAAGTAGTAAATATCCAGGGTCAGCCTACCGGACGCGATGTGGAATTGCCGGAGGATATCTTTGGAGTCGAGCCCAACGAGCATGCGGTATATCTCGCGGTCAAACAATATCTGGCTAACCAACGCCAGGGTACACATAAGTCAAAGGAGCGGAATGAAGTTGCGGGTTCTACTCGCAAGATCAAACGCCAGAAGGGAACGGGTACAGCCCGCGCCGGTGATATCAAAAACCCCATTTTCCGTGGCGGTGGACGTATTTTCGGCCCGCGCCCTCGCAACTATGGCCTGCGCCTCAATAAGAAGGTCAAGCGTTTGGCTCGTCTGTCAGCCCTTTCGGGAAAAGCCAGTGCCGGTGAGATCGTCGTGGTGGAGGACTTCTCTTTTGAGTCGCCCAAAACCAAGGAGTACATCAATATCCTGGACGCCCTTAAGGTCAAGGATACCAAGTCACTCCTGGTAACGGTTGATTACGAAAAAACGCTCTATTTGTCCAGCCGGAACCTGAAAAAATCAAGCGTCGTTCGCGCGTCTGATTTGAACACCTACGACATCCTGAACGCAGGCTCTTTGATTCTGTCTGAGGGCGCTATCGATAAAATTAAAGAATCCATGGCCTAAGGGTCCTGAGAGTGGCATGACTGCCACGGGATCATAAACTAAGTGATATGGCAAAGAAGAATATACTGATCAAGCCGCTGATCACGGAGAAGTCGGAAACCCTCTCGGAGGATCAGAACAAGTACACCTTCGTGGTCGATAAGCGTGCGAACAAGATCGAGATTAAAAATGCGGTAGAGGATATGTACAGCGTATCCGTAGAAAACGTGCGCACCCTGATTATGCCGGGGCGTTTCGTAAGCCGTTCTACCAAATCAGGCATTTTGCAGGGGCGCAAATCAGCTTTTAAGAAAGCGATCATTACCCTTAATGAAGGGGAGGAGATCGATTTCTTTGGCGACCTGTAGGTGCCGGATTTTAGACATACATTTTATCAAGGTTCGAGTCGGGAGTAGCGCATGGTTTTACTCAGCCGGCGATGAACCACAAAAACAATACCATGCCAGTTAAAAAGCACAGTCCAGTAACTCCGGGTTTGCGGACCCGAATGAGTAACACCTTTACCGAGGTGACAACTGACAAGCCGGAAAAAAGCCTCTTGGCTCCCCTGAAGAAATCAGGTGGGCGTAGCCGTACCGGTAAAATGACCATGCGGAATCGCGGTGGTGGACACAAGCGTCGCTACCGGGTGATTGATTTCCGCCGTGACAAAGAGGGGATGGCCGCTACGGTAAAGACGATCGAATACGATCCGAACCGCACCGCATTTATTGCCCTGCTTGAGTATACCGACGGCGAGAAGCGATACATCATCGCTCCCGACGGTCTGAAAGTAGGTGATGAGGTTCAATCCGGAAAAGGAGTTGCTCCCGTCACTGGTAATGCTATGTATCTGAGCGAGATTCCGCTCGGTGCTACTCTTCACGCCATTGAAATGCGTCCGGGTAAGGGAGCTTCTCTGGCGCGCAGTGCCGGCACCTACGGTGTTCTGATGGGGCGTGAAGGAAAATACGCTATTGTGAAATTGCCTTCTGGTGAAGTTCGTCGTGTACTGCAGACATGCAAAGCGACGATCGGAACGACTTCCAATGCCGACCACGGTCTGGTTGTTTTAGGTAAGGCTGGTCGCAAGCGTTGGTTAGGTCGTCGTCCTCGCGTACGAGGTGTAGCCATGAACCCGGTTGACCACCCGATGGGTGGTGGTGAAGGTCGTGCCTCTGGTGGGCACCCACGTAGCCGCAACGGACAGGCTGCCAAGGGACTGAAGACGCGCAAGCCTAAGAAGTTCAGCGATAAGATGATCATCAGTCGTAAGAAGAAGCGCAAATAATCATTAACAGATGAAGAGGTACGGGGAACCTGAGTCGATTTGACCAGCAGCCTCGCTCCTTAAATCCAAATAATCATGGCAAGATCAATTAAAAAAGGGCCTTACGTCTTCCACAAGTTGCTCACTAAAGTAGAGAAGGCGAAAGAATCTAAGAAGAAGACGGTCATCAAGACCTGGTCGCGTTCTTCTATGATCATTCCGGACATGGTCGGTGAAACCATTGCGGTTCACAACGGAAAGACTTTTGTTCCGGTATTTGTTACCGAAAACATGGTTGGGCACAAGCTTGGTGAATTTGCACCAACTCGGAGCTTTAAAGGCCATACCGGTAACCGTTAAATCGAATTGTTGAGCTGGTGTACCAACTGGTATACCTCATAACTAAGGACATGGAAGCAGTAGCAAAACTCAAAAACGTTCCGATGTCGGCCCGCAAGATGCGTTTGGTGGTCGACAATATCCGCGGCAAAGACATTGACGAGGCCCTTTCCATCCTGCGGTTCACCAAAAAAGAAGCGGCTGGTTGGCTGGAGAAATTGCTGATGTCGGCAATTGCCAACTGGGAGCACAAATTAGGTGGCCTGGAAAATGCGGAAGACTACGATTTGTACGTGAAGACCGCCTTCTGTGATGAAGGCTCAATGCTCAAGCGTTTCCGGCCGGCACCACACGGGCGGGCCCACAGGATTCGCAAGCGCACTAACCACGTGACCTTGATTGTAGAGAACCGCGTTCCGGTTGAACAGGACGAAACGGCCGACGATATTGCGGAGGTTGAAGAAGTATCAACCGAAGAAGACGAATAAGATTTATTAAATATTCATACCACATAACATGGGTCAGAAGACAAATCCAATCGGCAATCGCTTAGGGATCATTCGTGGCTGGGAATCCAACTGGTTTGGAGGAAAGGACTTCGGTGATAAAGTGGTCGAAGATGAAAAGATCCGCAAGTACTTGAAAGCGCGGGTTGCAAAGGGTGGTATTGCCCGCATCATCATCGAGCGTACCCTGAAGCGCATTACCGTAACTATTCATACATCTCGTCCGGGTATCATTATTGGTAAAGGTGGTTCCGAGGTGGACCGCATCCGGGAAGAGTTGAAAAAACTGACGGGTAAGGATGTCCAGATCAACATCATGGAAATCCGCAAACCCGAGCTGGATGCCAATATCGTGGCCGAGTCAGTTGGGAAGCAGCTGGAGGCTCGAATCAATTTCCGCCGCGCTACCAAGATGGCTATTCAGTCGACAATGCGTGCCGGAGCTGAAGGTGTCAAGATTCGTATTGCCGGTCGTTTGAACGGTGCCGATATGGCTCGAACGGAAGAATTCAAGCAGGGACGCGTTCCCTTGCACACCTTCCGTGCAGATATCGACTACGCTTTGTACGAAGCTCAGACTATCTACGGTATCATTGGTGTGAAGGTATGGATCTGCAAAGGTGAAGTACTGGGTAAGCGCGATTTGTCTCCCCATGCTGGCATGAAGCCCAAAGACAAAGGAGGCCGCGGAGGTGGTCGTCGGGGTGGCGGAAGAAACCAACGTCGCCGCTAGAATTTGTCGGATAAATGCCGTACCTTTGCCGGGCTTTTTTCAGAGAGGAAAGGGTCCCGGCCCCTTAATTATTTGAAAGGCTTTCAAATACGAGAGTAATGTTACAACCAAAAAGAACAAAATACCGCAAGCAGCAGAAGGGCAGGAATAAAGGCCTGGCTCATCGAGGTAGTAAGATCTCCTTTGGGGATTTTGCACTAAAGACTATGGATAGCGGGCGTATTACCAACCGTCAGATTGAAGCTGCTCGTATTGCAATGACGCGTTTCATGAAGCGTGAGGGAAAGACCTGGATTCGCATTTTCCCGGACAAACCGATTACTGCCAAGCCACAAGAGGTACGGATGGGTAAAGGTAAAGGTGCACTCGACCACTACGTAGCTGAGGTTAAAGCTGGCCGCGTATTATTTGAGATCGATGGTGTACCGGAAGCAGTAGCACAAGAGGCTTTGCGCCTGGCAGCTCAGAAGCTTCCCGTTCGTTGCAAGTTCGTGGTACGTCCTGATTACGCTGGATAAGCATACGTTGAGGAAGTTAGACATTAGGCTCAATTGCGGGCCCCAATCTGCTTCCGGTTGAATATATTTTTAGATCCATTAATTGTCCAACATCATGGCAACAAAGAAATACCTGGAGCTTCAGGATTATTCGGATGCCGATCTGCAGAGCGAGTTGGATCAGACTGAAGCACAGTTTAAAAAGCTGAAGTTTGACCACGCCATCAAAGGGCTCGAAAACCCGCTGGTACTGCGTGAAGTACGTCGCGACCTGGCACGTTTAAAAACGGAGATTCGTCGTCGCGAACTCGATCAGGCGGATGCAGAAACTATTGCTAACCGCAAGAAACTGCGTTCGAGAAGACGTCGTAAAAAATAAGTTTCGCAACACGCGCAACAGGCTGGGTGCCCAGGTAGGTGATCCAGAACCGTTGCGGCTTGCAAATCAATAACCATGGTAGAAAGAAATCTAAGGAAATCCAGAACTGGGGTTGTAGCCAGCAATAAAATGGACAAGACCATTACGGTACTTGTTGAACGTCGCCTGCGTCACCCTATCTATGGAAAATACGTGAAGAAGACCACTAAACTCGTAGCGCACGACGAGAAGAACTCCTGCAATGAAGGAGACACTGTTCGGATCATGGAAACACGTCCGTTGAGTAAGCGCAAGCGCTGGCGGTTGGTTGAGGTCCTCGAACGAGCTAAATAATTTGCTGACTTTACGATTTGCCCGCCTCCATGGTATTGGAGGTCGTGGTACATCCTCTAAAAAATATTAGGCGTCATGATTCAACAAGAGTCCCGTTTACGAGTAGCGGATAATAGTGGAGCAAAAGAAGTCCTTTGTATTCGCGTGTTGGGAGGTTCCAAGCGTCGCTACGCCTCCATCGGTGACACCATTGTCGTGTCGGTGAAGGATTCTTCACCAGGTGGCGGGGTCAAGAAAGGTTCTGTTTCCAAGGCCGTGATCGTCCGCACCAAGAAAGAGATTCGTCGCCGCGATGGTTCCTACATCCGGTTTGATGACAATGCTTGCGTACTGCTTAACGCTGCTGATGAGCCTCGTGGTACGCGTATTTTTGGCCCGGTAGCCCGTGAGTTACGCGAGCGCGATTACATGCGTATCGTATCCCTGGCACCAGAGGTACTATAACATTGTATAACACAGCACCGGTCGGAAATCGGTTGCTGTACTAATGAGCTAACAATGGCTAATAAATCGAATAATCAGAAGCGCTTCGCCCCGAAATTGAAGATCAAGAAAGGGGATAAAGTGGTGGTCATTTCCGGAGCCTATAAAGATCTGGATAAATCACGGGAAGTACTGGAAGTGTTTCCCGATCAAAATCGCGCCA
>JASBTH010000502.1 GCA_030148525.1 Saprospiraceae bacterium
CAGATCACATAATCGAAGGTATCGTTCTGTTTTCGCAGTTCGCTGATCAGATCGGCAATTCCTCCTCCGGGGATGCCAAAGATGGCGTCGACGCCTTCAACTTTTAAAAAAGCCAGAATGGCTTGCGAAACTGTCATTGAAGAGCTCTCAGGAGCATAGGGGACAGCCAGGTAGTGATTATGGGTCATAGGTTGCTGTGTTTTTTTAGGTGTGTCTGTACTTACTTGATACAAGTTCCGAAAAAATGCTTATAATATAAAAGGAAATTTTGCAGCTAGCCGAAACCCATAAAATAAAAAAATGAAAAATCACAATTCTGCCAAAAACCCATTGGATATCGCAATAGTTGGAGGCGGCATCTCCGGTGTCTACAGTGCCTACCGATTAATTAACGGACGCCCCAAAACTCCGGGGAATCCAGAAAAAAAACTGGCTAAAGACCAGCCCAAGATTGAGATTTTTGAAAGGGAGAACCGTATCGGTGGTCGCCTGTTGAGCATGACGCCGCCGGGGATGCCCAAAACGCGTTGTGAGCTGGGAGGCATGCGTTTTACCGATCAGCAGGTACTGGCCAGTAACCTGATCAACCATTTTGGGCTAAAATTTGTCCCTCAGGAAGTCTTCCAGCCCGAAAACATTGCTTATTTGAGAGGGCGACACATCCGTAAACAGGATTCTCTTGATCCGCTCAAAATCCCCTATCGTATGAACTGGGCGGAGCAAAGTATTCCGACCAATGAACTCACGCTTTACGCCATGAGTCAAATCGTTCCGGGATTAAAAGAAAAGCACGGAGAAGAATTAGACCAGCTTTTGCAAAATACGACTTTTGAAGGTAAGCCCTTGTACCAGTACGGCTTTTGGAACTTACTGGAACGCACGCTTAGCCGGGAAGCCTATGCTTTTATTACGGAATCCGGCGGCTACGATTCCGCCACCGGCAATTACAATGCCGTAGATACCATTAAGTTGAATTTTGACTTTGTACCCGGCGTCAAATTTCATATGCTGAAAGATGGCTTTGAATCCTTACCGATCAAAATTGCAGAGGCGTTCGAAAAAGACGGGGGCAATATTCACATGGGATGGACAATGAGCCATTTTGATATGGTGGAGCTGGAAGACGGCTCCCATGGCGTTTGTCTCTATTTTTATCCTACCGGTGGCGACGATGACGATTTAACCAAAGTATATGCCCGTAATATGGTGCTGGCCATGCCCAGAAGATCTCTCGAACTGATCGAGTCGAAAAATGCCTTTTTTGAAGATGAAACCTTACAAGCCCTGATCAAAACCGTTGATCCGGTGCCCTTATTCAAGATATTTGTGGCCTATAATTATCCATGGTGGCGCACGAAAGAAGGAGCCCTGAAAACAGGCCGGTCAACGACCGACCTCCCGGTGCGGCAGTGTTATTACTGGTCGGTGGAGAACGAACAGGAAGGTGCTGACCCCAATAATCAGCATTCGGTACTGCTGGGCTCTTATGATGACGACCGTTCGGTTCGCTATTGGCAGGGGTTTGAAGACAAGGCCGCCGGACAACCTTTATATGAAGTGCAAAAAGAACTAATGGATACCGATCACGAGTTGGATGAGTTCGAGCTATCCAAATGGGAGGACCATAAAGCAACCAAATCCATGATCGCCGAAATTCACCGGCAGTTGGTGGAATTACACGGCCAGAAGACTGCACCCAAGCCTTATGCTGCAGCTTACAAGAATTGGTCAGAAGATCCGTACGGCGGCGGCGTTAATTTCTGGAAGATTCATGTCAAAAGCTGGGAAGTGATGCCGAAGATGGTCCATCCGGTGGAAAAGCTGCCTGTTTTTGTGATAGGCGAAGCCTATTCGCGGGTACAAGGTTGGGTGGAAGGCGCCCTGCAGACCTCAGAATTGCTATTGCAAGATCACTTCAAACTGGATCCACCAGCCTGGGTTCCGGAAGGAGAATAATGAGCAAGTATCACCCCAAATTTTCCCCTGTTTAGAACACTTGAAGTAACGTGAGATTGAGGCCGATCTGTTTGTTAAAAGACTGAATGTCAAACCTCACGTTGTATTTGGTACAGGGTATTAGGTAGTAGGACTATTTTAAATCCTCATACCCAATACCTACTACTATGTACCGGGAGGTTGGGCCTTGATTATCTTCCATCAGTGAAATAGTCTGTGCCCAACCTCACTGGGAATTTCAGTAAAACTGCTCCCTGCTGTCCAGGGCGCGCTTTTACTGAAATTTGTCTGACTGCGTAAACACAATTGCTAACCATTTCCCCAAATGTACAGGTCATTTGGTGGAAAGCCTTTAATAAATGTATTTATGAGAAACTCAAATAAGCCTGCAATCATTGGTTGGGCAGCATCCATGCCCCAAGATATCCGGACCAATGAAGATCGTGTTTTTGACTGGCTTAAAGAAAACCAACCCAGCGGAATGGGCCTCTTCGAGGGCTTTAAGGAAAGACGGGTGCTGAAGCCCTGGGAAAGCATTGTCGATCACATGGTTACCGCTTCTAAGGAGGCCATCGAAAAGGCTCAGTTGAAGGTCGAGGATATTGACCTTGTGCTGGGTACGGTCATCAAAAGTGAATTTGAGATGCCTGATGAGTTGACAAAAATGCACCTGGAGCTGGGCCTTCCCCACAGATGCCTGATTATACCTGTCACCAATACCGCTAATAACTTTACAACGGCTTCACTCATGGCTCATGCACTCATTAATCAGGGCATGGCAAAAAATATCCTCATTGCTTTTGGAACAAACATGACCCGACATGTCGATTATCATACCTCCCAATGTGTGAGTATGTCAGATGCGGCGGCAGCTACCGTCATGGGCATACCTAAAAACAAAAAGAACTATTTTTCGATCCTGGATCACGAAGCTTACGTCCAGTCATCGAGTTACGGTACCTTTAGTCTGGCCCCCTATTCCCTGGGCATCGAAACCCGTTATGAGGGACAGGACAGATCCCTTTTTACCAAATCACTGCTACAGTTGAATGTACAGCGGGTCACCGATTTATTTAAAAGATTTGGGCATCAATTCCCTGCCCAGGTGGCAAAGACAGTCATGGAAAGGCAGGGTGTTCGATCTGAAGAAGTGGCTTACATTTCCCATCAGCCTACCCCTAAACAATATGAAGCATGGGTAGATGAGATCAAGCCGGGGCAGGTGCTTAATAGTATGCGCGAGTTTGCCAACATGCTGCCGGCTACCATTCCGGTCAACCTGGCTCACTTTTATGGTGATATCAAAAAAGATTATTTGCTTATGTTGTCAGCCGGCCCTGAAGTCCAAACACTGGCTGTGTTACTCAAGCGAAATTGATTTTTCTTAAAATGATTGAATTAAATGGATGTTCCAGGGTATGAGATAAAAGACATATTGCATGAAGGAACCAATTCTTTCGTTTATCGGGCTGTCAGAGCGAAGGATCAGCTGAATGTGATCATTAAAACGGATAGCCAGCATTCGGCAGGTCGCCTGGGAGCTCGCCTGAAATTTGAATACGACCTGCTCTGCGCGCTTCAATTACCAGGTGTTCAGCGGCCAGTGAGTCTGGAACGAAGAAATACGGGTTTTCTGCTGGTAACGGAAGACCGTGGCTCGAACGCCTTAGCAGAATTCATGCACGATTCTCCCATTGATTTGATAGAGATTCTGGAGATCGCGAAAAGAATTGTCTCGATCCTAAAAGGTGTTCATCAAAACAATATCATTCACAAGGATATCAACCCCAGTAATATCCTGTACCATTCCGAGAAAAAGGAGGTTTCCCTGATCGATTTTGGAAGTGCCTCCATCCTCAGCCAGGAAAACTCAGAGACCCAGACCCTCGACTACATGGAGGGAACATTGGCCTATATTTCTCCGGAACAAACCGGGCGTATGAATCGCCCCATCGATTACCGAACGGATTTTTATGGGCTCGGAATTACCCTCTTCCAAATGGTCACCGGCC
>JASBTH010000504.1 GCA_030148525.1 Saprospiraceae bacterium
GTACTGCAGCCTGGGGATTACTGAAAACCGAAAAAGAAAAGCTGGATGAAGGCAAGTACGATGAAGCCCTCGACAATATCGGCGGATTATTTGATCGCCTGAAAGCGGAAGCAGAGCGTGGAGGCGAGTCTATCTCCCGCATAAACGATCTCGAGCAGGAACGCCAAAAATTAGAAGATCGTTTGCGGCAGTACAATCTGGAAACCGAGGAAAACCCCAACTCCCGTACTTCCGCCTCTGATGCACGTGATCTGCAAGAGGAGCAAGAGCTCAAGCAAGACATTAAAAAGTTGTTTGAGCAGACGGAGCGCCTCATGACGGATATGGAGCGGGAAAAGCAGTAGCCGTACTCAGTTCTTCAATGGCCTGATGTCAACAGCCCAAGGTAGGTATCTCCTTCGGACGGATCGAGGTTCACTTCCCTGAGTCCGGATAGGATGTCGGGGATTGAGCTGGTTTCGTTGTCCGGGTGGCTAGGCAAAAAAGGCTCCCTTTTCCTACCTTTGTCCTGCGGCTCATTGTTAACCCACCATACAACCCAATAAATGGCAACAGCACCTACCTCCGGATCGCGCTCACGTCCCAATTATATGTATGCTGTGATTAGCCTGGCGTTGGTCCTTTTCCTGGTTGGTTTTTTCGGTTTGTTGATGCTGCACGGTTCCCAACTGGTTCGAACGTTTAAAGAGCGGGTGAATATCCTGGTGGAGATGACCGAGAATCATACGCAAACGGAGGTAGACACCTTGCGTCAGATGCTGGAGGTGGCGTCTTATGTCAAAGAGGGAAGCATTCGCTACGTTGATCGGGAGCGGGCGGCTGAGTTGATGGAGGATGATTTTGGGGAGGATTTTATGAAATTGGGACTGCCCAATCCCTTTTATGATATGTTCAGTTTTAATGTGGATGCTGCTCAGATGCAGGCTGACAGCCTGGCACAAATCCGGGAAGCGCTTCGGGCCCTGCCCTACGTGTCGGATGTGTTCTACCAGGAAAGCCTGATTGACGAGGTGGCTGGAAACCTGCAGACCCTGGGGTGGGTTGCGCTGGGTATCGGATTGTTCTTCGTCATTGTAGCAGTTACGCTTATTCACAATACAGTGCGTTTAGCCCTCTACAGTAACCGTTTCCTGATCAAGAATATGCAATTAGTAGGAGCTTCCTGGGGCTTTATCAGCCGGCCATATTTATGGCGGGCTCTCGGGCATGGATTCATTGGTAGTGTACTGGCCATCCTTGGTCTGGGCGGATTACTGATCTGGATGCGTTCGCTAATTCCCGAGCTGGGTTTATTGCAGGGAGGCGTTACCTTCCTTTATTTGTTTGGTGCCCTGATGCTACTGGGGATGTTGATTTACCTGTTAAGCACCTACCGGGTCGTCAATAAGTACTTGCGCATGCGCGTTGACGATTTGTATACTTAAAAATAGAATACCATTTGCCTTAGCGGCAAAAAAACTACCTTTGAGCCCACAATGTCTATAATGATATGAGTAAGCATAAACCACCCAAGAAAAAAGTGGTCGTAACGACCCAAAAGAAATCCAGCGAAACAGAAAAGAAAAGCCCGCGGAAGAAGGCTGCTGTTCCTCGCCGTAAGGGTAAGAGCAGTGATGCCAAGAATACCATCCAGGAGGATGTTATGATCTTCGGGAAGCAGAATTACATGTGGATGTTGATCGGATTGGGACTGGTTGCCCTCGGTTTATTATTGATGACCGGTGGTGCTCAGGCTCCTGACGAATGGAATACACAAGAACTCTACGGTTTTCGACGGACCGTCCTGGCTCCGCTGGTTATCCTCGCCGGTATGGGCGTAGAGGTGTACGCCATCTTCAAGTAAGCCAGCTTGCAACCCCTGATGGGGGAGTACGTACTATCACTCTGTCCGGTAAAACCTGGCCGCTTCCCTGCCGTGGCCTGAATACATTCCTATGCAAGACATCATTCGCGCCCTTATCCTGGGGATCGTGCAAGGCCTGACCGAGTTTCTGCCGGTCAGTAGTAGTGGACACCTCGAATTGGCGAAATACCTTATGCAAGACGACAGTCTGGCTGCCGAAAGCCTGACTATGACCGTGACCCTGCACGCCGCTACCGCCCTGGCCACTCTCCTGGTGTTTCGCAGGGAAGTGGCGGAGATCCTTCGCGGACTCCTGGCTTTCAAGTGGAATGAGGAGGCCCGGTTTTCCCTAAAGATCATTTTGTCGATGGTGCCGGCGGCCCTGATAGGGGTTTTACTCGAATCTCAGATCGAACAATTATTTGATCGCCAGATTCTCTTGGTTGGCTTTATGCTGATCGTTACGGGTTTGCTCTTGTTTTTGGCCGACAGGGCTAAGTCGAGCAATAAAAAAGTTTCCTTCAAAGATGCGCTGATTATTGGACTAGCCCAGGCCATTGCCATTCTTCCCGGGATCAGTCGTTCCGGAGCCACTATTTCCACCTCAGTACTCTTAGGGGTCGATCGCGAGCGAGCCGCCCGGTTTTCTTTTCTGATGGTGGTGCCGCTTATCCTTGGTAAAATGGTCATGGATATTAAAGACGGAGCTCTATCGACCAGCCCGGCACAGACCGTCGAATTGCTGGTTGGTTTTGCGGCTGCTTTTGCGACGGGGATAGCCGCTTGCCTGTGGATGATACGACTCGTCAAGGCCAGTAAGTTGCGCTATTTTTCTGTATATTGCTTTGCGGTCGCTATTTTTGCCATTCTGTTATTTGTGCTGACTTAACTGCGCAACAACCAAACGTAGGAATGATGAACGAAGATGATACCCCGCTTCCGAGGTATGACTACCAGGCAGGGGCCGTATTATTGGTCGACAAACCAAAGGATTGGACATCCTTCGATGTAGTAAATAAGATCCGCCACAAGCTCAAAAAGCGACTCAAGGTCAAAAAGATAAAAGTAGGTCACGCCGGGACACTGGATCCCATGGCCACCGGTCTGCTTATTGTCTGTACGGGCAAGGCCACCAAAACCATCCATACGTACCAGGATCAGCCCAAGGTATATACCGGTACTATGACTCTCGGTGCGACCACCCCCTCTTTCGATGCCGAAACGGCTATTGATGCCGAATACCCCGTCGATCACATCAATGAAGAACTCATTGAACGGGCCCGAAAGCAATTTTTGGGGACCATCCAGCAAGTACCACCTATGTTCTCGGCCATTAAGGTGGACGGTCAGCCACTCTATAAACGCGCCCGCAAAGGGGAAACCATTCAGGTGCAACCCCGGGAAGTGCACATGTACGAATTCGAGATTACCCGCGTGGAGCTACCCGAGGTAGATTTCCGCGTCCGCTGCTCAAAAGGCACCTATATCCGTGCCCTGGCTAATGATTTTGGTAAAGCCCTGAATAGTGGTGCCTACCTGACGGCACTACGCCGTACCGCCATCGGTGACCACCAGGTCGACGACGCCTGGCAACTCGAGAAACTCGTGAAGCACATCAAAGAGGGAGGGGTTCTGAAGTGAGAAGTATGAATTGAGAAAGCCATCCATGGTTCAATAATCACGTATTTGATGCCGGT
>JASBTH010000506.1 GCA_030148525.1 Saprospiraceae bacterium
ACCGGCAGACCGAACAGTACAATGACTACCGCAATCCACCATCCCCGAAACCGCAAAAAAAAGAGGAGCAACGACTGGTAGCGACGCTGCCAGCGCACCTGACGGCGCAGAGCAGGGACCTTTTTGGCGAAAGCCACTACCCTATCCGATCCCTTACGGGAAAAAAGCCCATCCATAATCGCCGGCACCAACCAGAGGGCGATGAGCAGGGATACGCCCAGGTTGATCATCATCACCTTGGCAAAATCGGCCAGTTTGTATTGCCAGCCTTCCGGCAAAAAGAAAATGACCAGGAGGGCCGACAAGGTTGTCAGCGTAGCGGCCAGGAGGGCCGGAAAAACGCCCCGGTTGCCGTGGGTGCGCACGTGGTGGGCCATGATGATGGTGTTGTCGATCATCATGCCGAAGGAAACGGTGATGCCCGCCAGCGCGTACAATTGCAGTTGTACATCAAGGTAATAGTACAGAATAGCCGCCACCCCGAGGTTGGCCAGCAGACTGGTGACGATGAGGGTCAGATAGCGCCAGGAGCGGTAGGTAGCTGCCGCAAAAAGCAAAAGGATGAGCAGGCTGAGGCCGGTACGACGTTCGATCTTGGTGAGCTCATCGCGCAGGAACCGGGTGCGGTCATCCTCTAATTGCAAGCGGAAATCGGCGGGCAGATTCGGGGTGAGGCCGGCACTTTGCTCCCGGATCCGTTGGGCCAGCTGGATGGTGTTGGCCCGCTGGTCGGCGTAGAAGAGGAGGCGCAAACTATTTTGTCCGTTGATCCGAAAAAACTGTCGGGCCGATTGTTCCCGCAATGCTGCGGAGGCTACATCGCCCAGATAGATCATGCGTCCCTCGTGGTTGGCAATGGGTATGCGATCCCAGTTGGTCTGGCCCGGAGCCAGGCGCACGTAGTACTGGTCCCCCTGACTGCGGGCGTTGCCCAGGGCTCCCTCCCGGAAATGGCGGGTAAGTGCGGCCTGAAGGTCGGAGGAACTTAGATCGAGGGTCTGCAACCGCTGTTCGTCGAAGGTAACCACCCATTCCTGGCGGTTGCCCCCCTGCAGCTCCACCCGCTGCAGGCCATCCGTAACCGAAAAGACCGGCAGCAACTGGCGCTGGGCGAAATCGTAGAGGCCCGACGCATCGCGGGGACCGCTGAGGCTGTAGATGAGCACCGGCTGGTCGGAATCGTCATCGTCGGCCGCATTGACTTCCAGCAAGGGGTAGGATACGCCCTCCGGCAACTGCGGATAGATGCGGCGAACGGCCGAGGACAGCGAGAAACGAAGCAGATCGGGATCGGTGCCTTTTTTGAGGTCGACGGTAATATACCCATCTCCGTTGCCCGACACCGAATACAGCCGATCGATCCCCTGGACCAGGCTAAAGGAGGCCTCCAGGGGTGCCGTCACTTCCTGCTCGATCAGCAGGGGACCGGCCTGCGGCCAGGTGTAGGAAACCCGCAGACTGACTTCCTGAGGCTGGGGCAATAAACGCAAAGGCAGGCGGGGCACCAACGCAAAACCGATCAGCGCCAGAACGGTAAATACGATGCGGATGGAGAAAGACTGGGGCATGGGTTCAGGTTATTTCTTACCGAAAATGTTGGGTACCAAAGTGGAAAACGGCGAAAGCACCCGTCTCGCTATACTGATAATCCGTCTCAACGTACAAAGGTATGATCCATTCCTCATCAACGATGATTGGGTATGATAAGGTAGTGGTCAGAAAGGAGTTACCGTACGATAAATCAGGTTTCTTGTATAATTTTTCCGCTGTCCCGTCTGACCAGGCGTATACTTCCTTTCCCCAGTGTTTGGCAATGTAATATTTACCATTGAACGAAACTACGCCATCAAGGCCGGTGAGTTTTTTGATGCTGTTGGGACCCTCGGTTGGAATGTCCCAACGTTCAACCAATTGACCACCTTTCATATCAAAGGCCATGATGGTATAACCATTCTTCACCACCAGTTGATCCGAATTGGTATCGTAGAAATAATTGCTAACCCCGTCCAGAGAGGTATTGGTATCGATCGTTAAGGTGACACCCGGTTCGTAGTTAACCTCAATTCGTTTATTCGACTTGAGCTTGATTTTTCCGAGTGTATGGTCAGCGGGCTCTTGATTACAACCTGGAAATAGACAAATTGCTATTAGCCAGGTACATGTTATAATGGGGTTGGTATTTTTCATATAAACTAATGTAACGAATATCATAGAATGGCCCCCATTCCAGGGAAGATATTTGCGGGGTTCGGCTGACGCTCATCCCTCAAATGATAATCAAGGAATTGAGCCCACTGAGCGATAGTCGAAGTGGGCGGTAGTCGAAGTGGGCGATAGTCGAAGTGAGCACAAAAAAGAGTTTTTGTCTGGCTGTATGCCTTGCCTGCCCGTCCGTATGCCTTCAAGGCCGCCGATAATGTGTGCAGGTGGTGGGGCAAGCAGTAACCTTGGACCACGAACCTTGGACCTTGGACCATAAATACCATCCACGTTTTATCCTTTTTTGAGAACGAGATAATTCTTCACCTCCGCTCCACCTCCATAAACGACTTTCCCGGTTTAAACTTAACCAGGACCGGATTTTCGAACGTTGGGTCGCCGAAGTATTGGTCAAAACTATAGTAAGTAATCAAGTAGGATGGTATTCTAATTTTACCCTCACAAATGGTCATCTTACGATACGGGATAATTGTTTTAATTTGGTGGTCAAATGCGATACGGATTCAGTGCTGACATTAAACACACTTAAAGCCTCATGTGACCACAAGATTTTGACTGAAAGACTCGTGACATTGCATACATAACCAAATCGTGGAATCCCTTAGAAAAAGTGACCACCAAGGGTTTAGCCCTTTGTAAATCGCCCACCAACAGCAATTCGTACAGCTCTCAAAGCTGATCGCTGATGAAAGTTTGGAAAAACCCGTTACCTTCATGGAGAGGGTTATACTATCATCTTCTTTAGATTAAAGCCCCTAAAGATATCTACCTGGCCATCTATTTCAAATCAACCTATAGTGACAAATCGCAACTGCGCCTATTTCACTTTTAAAAACCCGTTCCTTCCATTTGGAAAGTGACGGGTGGAGTCGATTTTTAGAATGACAACTTCATAAAATATGAACGATCACTCGAACCACACCTTTCCCCTTCTCAAAGATGAACGAGCAATTGATTCTCGGAATCCTTTATTGAGAGAATCGTGAAGCGAGTAAGATCAGAGGGTGGATTAT